>JALOMU010000061.1 GCA_025455285.1 Flavihumibacter sp. | reverse complement strand
AATGGAAAGATTTTGCCTCTCGCAGTTGCTGCAGTCATTAGTTTATTTATTTCAGCAGCGCACCATCTTAATTGGTTGCCAGAACATGGCTTGCTTACTACCATTCTTTCACCGATTGGACAGGGTGCGATGACGGCTTTTACAATTGGCGGGGCCTGGGCCTCCCAGGTATTTTGGAAAGGGCGTCAGGCAGATCAGTCTATGGTGAAATTGTCAACTTTATTTGGGGGTTCAGGATTGCTTTTGCTTGTTGCCGGTTTTCTGACACGGCCTCTCTGGGGTATATCTAAAATCCAGGCAACGCCTTCCTGGGTGATGATTTGTGTGGCTATCTTCCTGGTGCTCTTTTTACTGGTCTACCAGCTGGTGGATCAACAACAAAAATCGAACTGGTTTGCAGCCATTCGTCCGGGAGGAACAGACACACTGCTTTGTTATGCACTCCCTTATTTTGCATATGCATTGATTCGTCCCTCCGGCCTTTACCTGCCCGACTGGGCATTGACCGGATCAGTCGGATTGCTTAAATCTTTACTGTTCTCGCTTTTAATGATTCAAATTGCCGGATGGCTGAGCAAAAAAGGCATTAAGCTAAAGTTGTAAAAAAAAGCCTCCCAAAGGAGGCTTTGATCTATTCTGTAGTTTTTTCAACCCTGAAATCGCGTTGAGCAGTAAAGATACGACCATACATATCGGTTGCTTTTATTTCTATATGATGTGTTCCTTCCGGAAGATCAGCAGGAAAACCGATTCTAAAAAGATGCGTAGAGTTTTCAGGATTACTGGGTCTTTTACCGTTTAACAGCTTATCTGAGAAATCCCATTTAAAAACTGCCTGCAGGTATGCAGGATCTGCATCTTCCACATAGTTCATTTTTTTCCAGGCTCCTCCGTTAATCCTGCATTCAACCAGCGATCCCCGATGACCCATAAAAAAATTGACATGAATGCCTGCTGATGTCCTTTGTTTAAATGGAATAACTTTCGGTGCGGCAATTTCCATTTGATACGAGGCGGGTTTGCCGGCAACCTTATAGTCAATCAGGTATTGGTTACCGGTAATTCGAAGAAATGCATACCCTTTTGGAGTTCCATCCCGCATGGTTGAAACGGGAATGCCAGCTTCATTTAATTCTCCTTTGTACCAGTCGCCGGATGTTGTTCCGGCATTAAATTCATGATGCGGTTTTGCTCTTTCAAAGCCGTCCTCCTTTCCAAAAAAATCATTCCGTTGCAAGTGGGTATGGGCAGATAAGGATAAGGTATTGGGATAGTTTTTCAACAATTCAAAGAGTCGCCTTCTATCGGCTGAGCGAAATCCTTCTTCACTGTTTTTTAAGGGAATATGAAAAGCGAGCACAATCAGGCGGTCTGTTGGTACCGTCCTGAGATCATTTTCAATGAACTCAAGTTGTGAAGCACGAAAACCACCCCAGTAACCATTATTGTCTCTTGGATCGGGGTATAGAATATCATCAAGCACGATAAAATGCGCTTTGCCTACATTGAATGCATAATTGGCGGGACCAAAATTTCTTTCAAAGGTTTCGTCTGATAGTGAATCTGCAGTGGCATCATAATTCATATCGTGATTACCCATTAGGTTGTACCAGGGAATTCCCACCTTCTGTACAGCTTTGATATAAGGATTGTGTAAATCTAGATGATCCCCCACCAGGTCTCCTAAACTTAAACCGAACAATGCATCTTTAGATCCTTCCAATTCAGCAACTACACCTTTTGCAAAATACTCTACTTCCTTTTCAGTGTAGGGTTGTGGATCGCCAAACAACAAAGTTGTAAACGTGTCCTTAGCGATTTGAGGATGCAATGGGAAGTCCACAAATGCAGGGAGGGGTCCGGTTGGAGCTACTCCTTTATACTTAAATCCAGCCGGCGATCCAGCCGGTTTGTAATTATAATAGAACTGAGGCTGATTAAACTCATTTACCGGACAACTGTACTCCGAAGGTTTGATCACATAAATAAGCTGATCATCTGATACCGGAAGTTCATAGTAACCGGAATAATTGGTTTGCACAACCTGGATGCCATTGGATACCCCTACTCCGGAAATGCCTTTTTCTTTTTTGTCGCGTTTATTGTTTTTATTACTATCTGCATAAACATAGCCTTTTGCTATTGTTTGTGCCATAACCACCTGGTTCAGCAGGCTGAAAACTAGTAAGTAACTTAATAATCTGTATTTCATATGCTTTATTTTTCCCACCATCCTTTAATATTAATAGTGTCTCCACCCATCCGTTCAACTGCATTATTATAATTCTCGGTATTGGTAGATCGAATTGCAATCGGATAAAAATAACGTACGGGCATTTTTTGATCATTTACCATTCCTGCTCCTTTGGGCAAAACCGGAAGACCTGTTCTTCTGTGTTCAAACCATTGCTGGAAGTCTACAAAATACAAGCTAAAGTATTTTTGACGGTGGATACGCTCCAGGGTTCCATCAAATGCTGTTTCCGTATTTTCAAAATAATTAGCTGGCAGAGTTGCTCCCCATTGTTCAATGGCAGATTTTACGCCTTTTTCGTAGGAAGTCTTTGCTGTGGCCAAATCATCTGATAAGAACGCAACTTCTGCTTTTATGAATTCTACTTCAGAATAAGGAAGTATTGGGCAGATCATAGGTGCTGTTACCAGTGCAATGTTTACATTGGATGGTATATAATCAAACTGACTTTCGGATCCATCAAAACCACTTGGAATGCCCTTGTAACCAATAGTGGTATTACCCGATTGATTTCTGGCCTGTGTACAGAATTTTTCTCTGCGCGGATCATTCATCGCGTTTAGTTCATCTGTAAAAAATTTTCCTGCTGCACGAAAGGTAGTAAAGTCAACAGCTCTTCCCCAAGGCGATAAAAAAGGCGTTACACCGGAGAGTGTAAGAATGGCCGCTTCCTCATTTTTGGTAAACACAGGGTAGGTAATTGGATCGGCAATCATTGTTCTTAATTGCGCAAGGCTATTTATTTCGGGTTTCCCTGAAACACGCAACAGCAATCGCATCCGTAGTGAATTGGTAAACTTCTTCCATCTGCTTATATTATTTCCCATCAGAATATCAGTGCCAAAATTCATGGCTTTCGAAGGATTATACAAGGTGTTGGCCAACTCAAGGTCTGATAATATCCGGGTGTAGACTTCCTGTTGCGTATTAAATGCAGGACGGAAAATACCTTCCGCTCCGCGACCGGCTTCCTCCATCGGAATGTCTCCAAAACAATCCGTAGTATTTGAAAGTATCCAAGCTTTTAATGTAAGTGCAATTGCCTGATAATTGACATCTTCAGCATTGACTGCAGCTTTGTGCATTTCCAGTACGTTCGTCAGCCAGCGATAATAGGTATTCCAGGTGGATGCACCTGCGTTTTCCTGTATATCATACCGATGAACACCACCAGCTACACTCGGATAGGGTAAGGCTACCTGCATCAGGTTAAAGGTGAAGTCATCCGCTTTTTCCATATTGAAGGCGGTTACGGAATAGAGAATCGGATTTAATAAGGTGCCCGGACTAATTTGGCTGATACTATTTGGGTCCGTATTAATTTCCTCAAAATTCTTTGTACAGGAAACCATGCTTACCAAAGCAATTATAAGCAGGCTTATTCGAAATTGTTTCATAATGCTTAATTGAATTGATTAAAGTTTTACAGTGAGATTAAATCCAAAGGTTCGCTGTGTGGGCATCTGTCCCATTTCAATACCCGGAAGAATCGTTGATCCATTCAGCGCTGCAGTTTCAGGATCAAATATGGGAAACTCGGTCCACATCCATAAATCTCTTCCATACAGAGCAAGTGATACCTGTTGAAAACTTGTTTTACGGATCCAGCTCATCGGAAGATTGTATTCGATTCTGGCCTCTCTCAATTTTATGAAGGAAGCATCGAACGAATTTGATTCCACATTGGCTCTTCTGTAATAATCCGCATAGTATTGATGGGGTAACACTTTGGTTATATTGGGAATATATTTACCCTCAGCATCCATTACCACCCCTTCACCAATTATGAAATTTTCTTCCCTGCCCCTGAGTGTATGTTTTAGTTTTCCCTGTTCACTCATTTTGTGATGGGTCTGGGAATAAATAATACCTCCATACTGCCCATCAAACAGTATGCTCATTCGAAAGTTTTTATAAGAGAATTCATTCCGGAACCCTGCTTTCCAGTCCGCATAAGCGTTACCGATATACTGAATCTCCTGCGGTCTTGCTGGCAAACCGGCAGCTGTATAAATGATCTGTCCATCCGGCGAACGCAAGAATCCAAATCCATAAATATCTCCGGTTGTTCCACCCACCCTGGCCTGAATGGTAGCATTTCCGCCATATCCGATGTCCTGTTTGTCTTCCATTCCTTCTGTGAGCTCCAATACTCTATTCTGATTCTTTGCCCAGGTAAGGAAACTGTTCCAACGGAAGTTTTTTGTTTTAACAGGTTCTCCGGTCAATACCAATTCTACACCCCGGTTGCGAATTTTTCCGCCGTTTAACACAGCTCTGCTGTATCCGGTTGTCGGATCCAATGGCGCTTCAAGGATCTGGTTGCGGGTGATATTGTTGTAATAGGTTAAATCAATTCCAAGCCTTCCTTTGAAGAAACGAAGATCAAGCCCTGTTTCCACGCTGTTAGAAATCTCAGGCTTGAAATTTACATTATGTAATGTAGTTGGTACAGAGGCAGAACTTGGAAATTCAGAGGTACCATAATATTTTCTTGTTTTGTAAGGATCTGTATCATTACCTACTTGTGCTGCCGATAATCTGAGTTTGGCAAAGGAAATAACCGTTGGCAATGAAATCAATTCTGATAAGATAAAACTGCTGCTTACAGAAGGATAGAAGAAGGAGTTGTTTTGTTTTGGCAAGGTGCTACTCCAGTCATTTCTGCCGGTGACATCAATAAAAATTTTGCTTTGATAATTA
This sequence comes from Flavihumibacter sp., assembly GCA_025455285.1. Classification (GTDB taxonomy): domain Bacteria; phylum Bacteroidota; class Bacteroidia; order Chitinophagales; family Chitinophagaceae; genus Flavihumibacter. The sequence continues at coordinate 2,687 of JALOMU010000061.1, read as the reverse complement.
ATGGACGCCAGCGCATACAAGCTATTCAGGTTCTTATTTCGGTCGATAGAATTGGTTACCGGTGTGCCAATTCCGTTCGCTAACATATAGACGCCTGGTATTACCAGTCCGTTTACATAACTGATTAAACTATTGTACCTTCTGCTCATCAGGTTGCCACCGGCAGATGCTGTTAGCTGAAAGTTTTTTCCCAGCTTTTCCTTGTAAGTTAGCAGGGCATCCGTATTGATTTCATAAAAGTTAATGGCTTGCTCTCGGTAGTAACCATTTTTAAAATTGGCAGAACTAAATGGCCGACGGGTTTGCCGGTCTTCCATACTCAAATCAATGCCGGATCTTACCATAAATTCAAACTTCTTGCTTATGGTGTAATTGGCACTAAGGTTTCCAACTACCTGGTTGCTTTTTACTCTGTTTGTCATTTCGTAAGCAATCAGGAAAGGATTGTCAATGAATGAACTGAATGGATGAACCTGATCTATCTGGTTCTGCCCCCTTTTCCAAATTGGCCGATACCAATTGAGGTCGACATTTGGGTTTTGAAAAATCATGAAATAGGAGATGGATTGATTATTGTATCCTGTAGCGGGGAGATTATCACTGATCTTGTTCGTAAAATTGACTTTGGAACTGATGCGGAGCTTGTCAGACGCTTTAAAGTTTAAACTTACAGCTGCTGTAATTCTTTCAAACCCGGTATTCGGCATGATCCATTCATTTTTGGTATGGGTAATGGATGCCCTGGCTGAACCCCGTTCGGATCCTCCTTCAATGGATAAATTGTTGCTTAACGTATAACCTGTTCTCCAAAAGTCTTTTATATTGTTTCTATAAGGTCTCCAAAGCGTGCGTTCAGCACCCCTGCCTTCCACAGACGGATCATATTGATAGTACAATTGTCCGTCAAATCGTGGCCCAAAGGCACTGCTGGTGCCACTTGTACTGGCACCATCTTCAGATGCTCCGTACGAATAATATTTATCTCCATTTGTATTTCTTTGTGTTCCGGTTCCTTGTCCATATTCATACTGAAAATCGGGCCACTTCAGAATATCGTTTACGCTTGTATTGGAGTTAAACGTAATGCCTATCCCTTTTGATTTTTTTGCTCCAGATTTTGTTGTGATTAATAGTGCGCCATTCGCAGCTCTACTACCGTATAAGGCAGTTGCACTGGGTCCTTTTAATACTGTAATGCTTTCAATATCATCCGGATTGATATCACTGATGCCATTTCCGAAATCTACCGGTACATCATTGCCAGAACCCGCCTGGTAGGCATTGGATACTCCGGATGAAGTGAGATTACTGTTCATAGGTACTCCATCCAGTACAATCAGAGCATTGTTGCCTTCCGGATTTAAGGATGCATCCCCTCTCAATGATATTCGTACTGAATTCAATGGCCCTGATCCTGGTGAAACCATTGTCAGACCTGCCACTTTACCTGATAGTGCATTAGCGAAATTGTTGGAACGGGCGTCATTTATTTCCTGGCTGCTTACCGTTTGGGCAGCATAACCAATTGCCTTTTCTTCTTTTTTTATTCCCAATGCTGTTACTACCACCTCATTTAGGGAGCTTGTTGAATCTCTTAATTGCAAATAGATAGATTCCGTTTTACCAGCCTGTAGATTGGACCGGGTTAACTGCTGGGTAGCATATCCCACATGTGATATCGTAATTTGTAGTTGTCCCGCTAATTGTGCATCAGACAAACTAAATATCCCCCTGTTGTCTGTACTAATTGTTTTTTTAAAATTGGTTTGTTGGTTTTCAATTTTGATAGTAACGTCCTGTAAGGGATCCCCCTTTTCGTTTTCAATTAATCCTTTGAGGGTCGGAGCTAAGGCTTGGGCCTTTAATTCTGCCTGCTCAGACTGAATCAGGATAAGTAGTAGAGTAAGACTATACACAAGAAGTCCCCTCATCACTTTGTAGCAATGTTTCATGTTTACTGAATATTTAGGTGTTTTACTTTTTTTGTATTTCCAAGCCTGTATTGCTGACTTTGATTTGAAGCGAATACAATAATTCCAGTCGCCTTATGATATCCTTTAACTGGTCTTTCTCATATATTTTTCCGGTAAAATAGTAGTCTCGTAATTCTGTGGAATCATACTGGATGGGAATCCCATATCCTGCTTCCAATTCTCTTATTACTGTGGGCAATGGGGATTGATTAAATGCTTTGCTGACGCCTGATCTGTTTACCAAATCCGGTTTCATAGGTGTAGCTGCTTTTATAGTAGGTGTCGACCTTTTTTTAGCGGCGTATAATTCAGAATTACCGGTTGATTTACTGATTTGTAAACTATCACCAGGTTTCATAAAAACAGGGCTTTGACCGATTCCGTTTTTTACATATTCGACCTGTACTTTTCCGCTATGTAATTTTATAAATGTAGTCTGCTGATTGCGGGTGTCAATAGTAAAACTAGTGCCCAGTGCTGTTGTAGTGATGAAACCAGTTTGGACACAGAAGGGTAGTGGAAGACCCTTTTGTACTGCGAAAAAAGCATTGCCATCCAAACTGACCTGCCGATCTTTTATTCCGTAGCTGTTCTTGAATTCAATAGTGGACCCTATCCCTAATTTAATGGTAGAACAATCATTTAAATGAATGGTCATTGTTTCACTACCCGTATTGAATACGCGAATTTTTTGATTTCCTGTAATTCCTGTTT
>JALOMU010000060.1 GCA_025455285.1 Flavihumibacter sp. | reverse complement strand
TCCCGGTACAACCAGGGTGCAGAAGGCTGGGGTGAAGATCTGAAAAAGAATCTGCTGAATCCAACCCTGGGCCCCTGGTATGTAGGCTCTCACATGATGGGTGAAACCATCCCCAAAGAAAGCGGACAGGTAAGCCTGGATGCCAGCAATAAAGATGAATGGGGTATTCCACTCTTACATGTTAACGTAGACTATGACGACAATGATGAAAAAATGGTGAAGGATTACCTGGAGCAGCTCACTGAAATGTTTACCGTAGCTGGATTCAAGAATATTGAAACAGTAGATTCCAAACAGGCACCCGGACTCGATATTCACGAAATGGGGGGCGTACGTATGGGCCATGATCCCAAAACATCGCTACTGAATAAATGGAATCAATTGCATCATTGTAAAAATGTATTTGTAACAGATGGCGCCTGTATGACTTCTACGGCAACCCAGAATCCCAGTCTTACCTATATGGCCCTGACTGCCCGTGCGGCTGATTATGCATTCAAAGCACTAAAAACCGGAGATTTGTAGGAAATTGCCTGCATGCAGGGATACGATCAGGACATCAAACAGGAACTATGGGTATGGCAGCAGGAAATGCAGTCCTCACCGGGATTCTTTAACCGTCTCTCCAAATCCTGGCAGAACAAAGTCAACTCCTGGATACCTGAAAAAGTACACCAGGTAGTAACGACTACGATCAAACAAATGATTCGTGCTGTACTGTTTGGTGCGAAGTATACCAGCGCACCGCCCCTGCAATCTGAATCCTTTTGGGCAAGAGAAATGGCGGTGAAAGAACGCATTGATTTTTACCAGAAAACAGCTTCTGTGGAAGGCGCGGTAACCGGGGCGGGCGGCTTGCTCTTAGGGCTCGCAGACTTCCCAATATTATTAGGACTGAAACTGAAACTGCTTTTTGATATCGCCAGTTTATATGGCTTTGATGTGAAAGACTACAAAGAGCGGGTTTATATTCTGCATATTTTGGAGCTCGCCTTTTCCAGCCAGGAACACCGCAACCAGGTATACCAGAAAATGGTGAACTGGAAAGAAAAAGCAGCACTCTTGCCGGATGATATCCATCAATTCGACTGGCGCCGTTTCCAGCAGGAATACCGCGATTACCTGGATATTGCCAAGTTGGCTCAACTGATCCCAATCATTGGTGCACCGGTTGGACTGGTTGTGAATTACCGGCTGGTACGCAAACTGGGAGTTACTGCGATGAATGCCTACCGCATGCGGATTCTGCCTTAATTTAGCAGCCCCATGCACAAGGATAACCTATATATGAAACGTTGCCTGCAACTCGCCGCATTGGGTGCGGGTAAGGTTGCTCCTAATCCAATGGTTGGGTCATTATTGGTATACCGGGACCGGATCATTGGAGAAGGTTATCATGAAGTATACGGTCAGGCACATGCCGAAGTGAATTGTTTAAATTCCGTAAAAGAAGAAGATCGGGTATACATTCCAGATAGTACCTTATATGTTTCTCTCGAACCCTGTGCCCATTATGGAAAAACACCGCCATGCGCGGACCTGATCATTCGAAGCGGGATTCGGAAAGTAGTAATAGCAATGCGGGATCCTTTTGATGCGGTGGATGGAAAGGGGATAGAAAAATTACAACAGGCAGGAGTGGAAGTGGTATTGGGTGTTGAACAGGAGGCGGCCCGGGAACTCAACAAGCGTTTTTTACAGTTTCATGAAGTCCATCGCCCTTATATTATTTTAAAATGGGGGGAATCGGTTAATGGAGCCATAGCAACTAAAGATAAAAAGCCTGCTTCCATTAGTTCTGCCCAAACCAACCTGCTGGTTCACCAGTGGCGGGCGGAAGAAGCAGCCATCCTGGTAGGCGCAACTACTGCGCTTATGGATGACCCATCATTAACAGTGCGGTTGGTTGCAGGAAAAAACCCGGTTCGCCTGCTTATTGACCCTGAATTAAAAGTGCCACGCACCAATCGCTTGTTTTCTGGAGAAGCACCTACTGTTATATATAATTACCATCAAGATGGGAAGGAAGAAGGAATTGAATGGGTTCAATTGGACAGACAAACTCCTTTACTCGACCAGTTATTGCAAGATGTGTACCAACGCAAACTGCTTTCTATCCTTGTTGAAGGCGGTACCAAAACTCACCAGGAATTTATGGCTTCGGGCTACTGGAATGAAATCCGCAGGATTCAATCCAGGACGGTGGTGTTGGAGGGAGGTTACCCCGCCCCCATAATTACCGATGCAAGGGAAGTGAAGATATTCTGCCTGGGAACCGACCGGCTGATTTATTATCAAACCTTATCTCCCCGGTAAAGCTGTACCTTTGCGCGCTGTTTTCAGTGTACACTATGGACAATAAGACTTTTTATACTACTATTGATAAATCAGGTACGGCCGAATTCCGCGACAGGGGCAGCCGGTTTATCGGTTATGCATTTCCGGTTGGTTCCGTGGAGCAATTCAAAAAAGAACTGGAACAGATTAAAAAAGAACACCCGAAAGCCACGCATCATTGTTTTGCCTACCGCATCGGCCTGGATGGAAACAGTTTTAGAGTGAACGATGATGGTGAGCCCTCCGGATCTGCAGGTAAGCCCATCCTTGGACAGATCGATAGTAAGGAACTGGTAAATGTGGGAGTTGTTGTTGTCAGGTATTTCGGAGGAACTATGCTCGGCGTTCCGGGCCTGATCAATGCATATAAAACCACCGCCAGCGTGGTCTTGCAGACCATCCCCTTTGTTCAAAAAACGATTGAACGTTCTTATCAATTGCAGTTTGATTATACCATGATCAATGAGGTTATGATGGTCATCAAACAATGTAATTGCACCCTGCTGCAGCAGGAAGTACAATTATTCTGTTTGTATAAAATCGGAGTTCCCCTGAACCGCGAGGAGGAAGTATTATACCGGTTGAAGCAATTACATACGGTAGAGGTCAAAGCCTGCTGACCAAATAGCCAACCACTTCTTTATTCAACCGATTCCATTTATCAAGCAATGAAAAGTCTGGCCATAGCCAGTCGTACCATTGCTGAAAACCGTTGATCACTTCATAGTTGGCACAGTGCCTGGTTATCTTGATTCCAACCTTGTTAAATTCTGCTTCACATCTGCGCATATGCATCGCAGAGGTTACTAATATAAATGGTCCCTTCATTCCAATGCTGTCAATCAATGACTTAGTAAAGAGTGCATTCTCCTTGGTATTTCGACTTTTGTTTTCCGCGAAAATGAGGAGCGGTGAAATTCCATTATGGATTAATTCCGCTTTAACAAAATCCGCTTCTGGCGGGAGTTTCCGGTTCAGAAAACCATTTCCACCGGTCACAATTACCTTTTCTGCCACACCGCTATGCACCAGCTTTGCGGCCTGAATGAATCGATCCGCAGCCTGTCCGAAGTATCCCTGTCCATTTTTATCATAGCTGGAAAGTCCGCCTGGCAGAATAACTGCCTCAAATTTTCCAGTAGCCGGTACAAAAGCCGGTTGCCAGGATTGGAGACAGAAATAAAAAAGGGCAGGATTGGTGAAGAGAATAGTGATCGTGACCAGGACAATGCCATAGCGACGTTTCCATTTTCCGGGTTTCCCTATTAAAAACAAGAGTGCTAAAACCAATATCCAGTTGGCGGGTGAAAGGAAGAACGTGACAATTTTTGAGAGCAGTGGAAGCATGAAAAAGGCAATAATTGTTAAAGTTATCTAAAACACAGGATCCCTACCCAACGGTTTTGAACCCACCAGGGGTATAGTCTTTAAACAAAACAATATACAATCATGAAACAGATCTTGAACCTTTTCCTTTTGAGTATTCTTTTTCTCACTGCCTGTCAGAAAGACGATGAGGTAATCATTCCTTCCAAACCGGGACCAACAGACCCCGTTGCAGTTAAAGATTCCGGTATTTTTCGGCTGGAGCTGAGTTTGCAGGAATTACATGCGGAAGACAGCCTTGATGCTTATATCACTGTGGTGAATGATAAACGCCAGCCTGTACTGCAGAACAAACCAATCAAGATTGGCAAAATTGGTCCGCAGGCTTACCAGTGGAGATCACAGGAGATAATTCTTGATAAAGGAACCTACTCCATGACGCAATTAGTAGTTAAAAAAGAGAATAAAGCCTTGTATGCAACCCCGCTTTCTACATCCCGGTTGGCTCAAAACATCCAGATCGGATTGCCACAACAGCAGCCACTGACGAATGTAGCTACTGTTTTTCGTCCGCAGTTGCTGATTACGGATGAAACAGTTGGTCCGGAAGATTTTGGCTACTCCAAAGGTGCATTTCAGCGTAATGGCATCCTGGTAAATGTGCAGGCAGCCATCACCATCGGTGGTGTTGTGTATGATGCACCGGTTTTAAAATTCAATCTGGTTTCTACTTTCAGTAATGGTGAAACAGCAACCCGTACTATTGAGCGTACCAGCCTGGAAGAAGAAATTCGTTTCAGCGAGAAAGCTATTAAGTTTGAGGTTTCCGGAAATATCTGGAATACACCTGTGAAAAAAGTAGTGACCCGCGAAGAAGTAGAGGGTGAAAATTTGATCATCCTCGAAGGACAGAAAAACCGCAAATGGTTGCAGCAGGAAGAAACCTTTTTAGAAATCATGGGTAACTGGCAGAAACAATCCATCACTATTTATCAGCAAAGAGCTGATGGTCAATTGAAAGAAGTGAACTACTACCAGAAAAAGCCGCAGAGCCAGGACCTCCAGTACATTTTCACTGATAAAGGAGTTTACCAGGGTTCAACATTGATTGGTGTAGATCGCATCGATCCATCTGAAAAAAGAGTAGGTGAAACCCGTTATGAGCTGGATGGAAACGGTAATGTAACCCATATCATCCAGAACATGTATGATATGCTTACCACCAGCGTTATTGAGAACGGTACTTCTACCGAAGGCGGCGTAACAGATGTTTATATGGTGTTGCACAACGGACATACGGTGCATTATGCTGCTACTTTTTCCGGTGGCAACAAGGTAAGTTATACTGCTGCTACTTCAACAGGCGGTCGTGAAGGTGGTAAGTTTCAGTATGACCAGATGATCAACCCAAGATTTACCAACAAACTTTTCCCGGATATGTATCTTTCGCACGTTTCGAAGAATAATGTGGTAGGAAGAAATACAGGCTACTCCGGTGCTATTCCTTCATCTGTTCCGTACAAATATGAGTATGAGTACAATGCAGACGGATATCCGGTAGTATTGTATACCTATTACAAATCTTATCAGAGCGACGCTGATATGTATCGCATGAAAACTGTTTATACCTATAGTAATTAATATCTTTAATAACTTCTTTTATGAAATATCTGATACTGTTCGGTTCTGTCTTGCTGTTATCCTGCAGTGCTGCAAAAGTGGCTGTGCCTGGTGAGTTTGAAAAAGCTGCAACAGCTATGAAAGTGAAAGGTGTAAACGGATGGATGATCAACCAGACCCTGACATTTGGCGAATATGAAACCAGTCCCGTTAAGCGGGGCTGGGATTTCAGTTCGGTTTGGCAGGCCAGCCGGATCAGTTTTCGCCCGGAAGACCAGATTCTGAAAGTGTTTGATATCAATACTGACAATCGCAGCCTCAATGAGAGAAGCAAACTGCAGTTCACCATTGAAAATGGAAAAGAAAAAGCTGCCGTATTTGCACTGGAGAAGTTAAGTGAAAAACAACTTGTATTCAAGAACCGTAATCCACGCTGGGGTGAGATAGCCGCTACAACCAATTTACAATATGCTTTTTCCGCGGCCATTATGCTGGTATCTGAAAAACAACCCGAGCCCTGGCAACTGGTTATGGTACACAAAGAGGGCAGAGGAGAAATGGTTGAGGAACAGGGATACCTTACCAATGGAGATGTTCAGTTTACTGTTGAAACCTTAAGAATTGGTTCCTACATCAATAAAAAAGGCAAGGAGCAGAAAGTACTGGGCGGTCCCACTTTTGCCGGATATGAAATTCGTTTTGAAGATGGTGTGGTGGGTGTAGTCGATCTGCTGGACAACCAGGTATGGATGGTCAATGACCTGGATCCTGCCTATAAAATGATATTGGCGGCTGCTTCCTCTTCCTTACTTTTAAAGCAGCAAAAAGATTTGAGCAATCGTTGACGGAAACCCTGGACATACAGGTTGTAATTGATGGTTGTATTGCCAACAACCGGAAAGCACAGGAATACCTGTACAGGCAATACTATTCCTATGCGATGGTGATTGCACAGCGTTACTCCAGGGATGATGCAGACGCTGCCGATATTGTGAGCCAGGCCTTCGTTAAAGTATTCAAGAGCATAAAATCCTTTGATTCTTCCATTGCCAGTTTCCAAACCTGGTTGCGCAGAATCGTCATTAACGAAGGCCTGGATCATATTAAGGCAAGATCAAAGTTCAGCCAGGAAATGGAGCTGGAATATGAAACGGTTGCCGCCCCCAATATCAATAATGCCGCGATAGAGCAATTGAATGCAAAGGAACTGATGACCATGATTCAGCAGTTGCCACCAGCTACGCATGCGGTTTTTGTCTTATATGCAGTGGATGGTTATAACCATCGGGAGATAGCTGAAAAATTAGCTATCAGCGAGGGTACCAGTAAATGGCACCTGAGCGAAGCAAGAAAATTCCTCATTCAAAAATTACAGCAGGTGCATCTATCATGAATGCCTCCTTTCCATACGAAGAGCTGATTGCCCGTAAACTCGGTGAACTTCCTCCTTTACCGGAAATGGCGGATTCCATCTGGCAGCGCATTAGCACAGAGCTGGACAGAGAATTGCCTACGGATGACAATGATTTTGGCGGTGATCCGGGACCACAAGGTGGTAGTCCGGTTGCAGGCTGGAAAGGCTGGAGCTGGCTCCTGTTACTGGCAGGAATTGCTGCTGTATTGATTTACCAATTAAAGAAAACTGATTTTCCTGTTGAACAAACTGTTCCGGCTACTAACCAGCCGGTTGATTCTACTGAACTGTTACCCACTGCTCCGGGACTATCTCCTCCGGAGCCTTCTTCTGCCGATTCCTCTTCTTCCGAGCCCATCTCTTTAAAGCCGGTTTCTCCCGTAATTAATAATAATGATAAGGATAGCAGCCCGGATTCTGCAGCTGTATTGCAACCACCAGTGGTGGAAGCTGCTGCTCCTGAAGTGAAAGCAACTACAACGCAGCCAATTGCAGAACCTACCATTAAGCAACCTGATAACCTGCGGCCCGATTCAGCAGGGGGTAGAAAACGCCCATCCGGTATCAAAGGAATTCGTCCCGATGACTACCGGATAGTACCGCCAAAAGAGAAAAAGGATAGTACTTAATACACCAACACACTCAATGCAGAAAGTTCAAGCATTTCAACTTCTTTCGGCTGGATGGCTTTGGACGTTTTTATTATGCAACGTTGGTTACCAGAACAATCCGACTTCACCCCGGCTGTAACCCCGGTAGCCAGTAGGATTGTTAGTAGTAGACTTGCAGCGGTAACCGGTTTCATGATCAAAGGTTTAATGATATCCTGGTAAATAATTAGGATGTAAAATTGCCAGGAATCTTGTCAATAAACAAGGCAAATCCGACTAATCGCTTAAATTCCCGCATGAAACAGCAGAAAGGGCGATTAAATCGCAACAGGAATCA
>JALOMU010000484.1 GCA_025455285.1 Flavihumibacter sp. | reverse complement strand
ATCCGGTAAAAATATTGGGCTGATGCGCCGTACAAACCGTGTAGGTAGTGGGCTGTAACAATAATTGGATGGCCGAATCAACTGCTGCATCACCATTCAGTCCGGCCGCTTTGTATTGTTGCGCCAAACCCTCTACCAGTACCTTCCGGTTGACCGGAGCAAGATCACGCGCTTTCATTGCAGCATCCATACCCGCCCAGGAAACGGTATGCTGATAAAAAGGACGAAGTTTTTCGTCACCGCTTAAATAATCCAATACGATATCGTTATAAAATCCGGTGGCTGCATACGGCAGGCTACTTACAGAAGACTGACTGGTTGTATGGGTCATGTTATTATAATCAGATGTAAAAGAAGCACGAAGTTCCAGGCAGATAGAACAAGTTGCTGCCAATAAAGTTATAAATCCTTGTTAGGATTCGATGAACCAACCCTAGTTAAACCGTTCCGGATCAAATGGTCGCAAATCCATAGAAGGTTTCTCTTCATTTACGAGTTCGCTAATTAATTGTCCCGTACCGGCTCCCAGGCTCATACCAACCATGGCATGCCCTGTGGCAAATAAGAGGTTTTTATACCTGGAACTTCTCCCTATATAAGGGAGGCCATCCGCCGAACAGGGACGGAATCCATTCAGGGATGTTATTTCCATAGTGCCACCAAACCGGATTTTATTTCCATCCATGGGTGTTAGCGCTACCCTGCCCTCCATCAGTACGGCAGGATGATTTAATTTATTGGGTGAATCTTCTAATGTAACAGAATAACCTCTTCCACCAACCATGGGAAGCCGGGTATCCAGTTGCGCCGCCAGTTCACGACTCCAACTTCCGGCTGCCAATACTATTTTATCTGCTTCGTATACCCCTTTGGTAGTTCGAACATGTGAAATGGTTCCAGCTTTTTTATCAAATCCTGTTACTTCTTCATTGGGACGAATAAATACGCCATTCGCAAGCAGGTGCTGGCGCAGGCTGCTCATAACTTTGTTTGGGTACACATGAGCATCACATTTGAACCAGAGCGCTCCTTTTATATTGAGCCGGGTTTGTGGTTCCAGGGCCTGCACCTGCTCATAACTGAGCAGTTCTGCTTCCAATCCCAGTTTACGTGCATCGGCACAAAAATGATGGGCATGTTCCTCTTTCTCGGGAGTCTGGAAATATTCCATCAGTCCCTTATGCTCATAGGCCATTTCAATTCCCGGAATAGATTGCCAGGATACATAAGCCTGCTGGCTAAGCAGACCGATATCCCGTAGGGGAATGGCCGCCGCTTTCACCTTTTCCGGAGTAGCAGATTTCATGAACAGCAATCCCCAGTCAATCAGTGATTTACTAAGCCGGGGCTGAACATAAAACGGACTTTTACTATTCCACATCCATTTGAACCCCTGTTTGATGATGCCCGGAGTTGCCAGGGGTACAAAATGCGATGGACAAACATATCCGGCATTTCCATAGCTGCAATTATCGTTCAGGTCGTTCCGGTCAATAACTGTAACCTCCCAACCGGAACGATGCAGGTACAGAGCTGAACTTAGTCCCACGATCCCCCCTCCAATGATGATTGCTTTCATAGTTTGATAAATGCAACGAATGTACAGAATTGCCTAAATTAGTAGAAACGATTTTACGGAAGGATATTGCTGATTGCTATGCCAGTCTTTTTGCTGCTTGTTCTTTTTGAAAAATGGTACGGATGGAGAAAGGGTAAAGAAACCGTACGTACAATGGACATGATCTCAAGCTTGAGTTCAGGCATCACCAATGTTACCAAAGATGTATTAGGTTTAAGTATTGCTATTATCGGTTATGGATGGCTGGCAGATCATCTTGCGATTGTGAAAGTTCCGGATGGATGGCTTACCTATCTAATTGCTTTTATTGCGCTTGACTTTGCCGGCTACTGGACCCACCGCATCGCTCACGAGTATAATTTTTTCTGGAACAATCACATCATTCATCACAGCAGCGAAGATTTTAACCTGGCTTGTGCGCTTCGGCAAAGTATTTCCTCCATTGTAAAACTATTTACTATTTTCCTGTTGCCCGCTGCTGTTTTTGGAGTTCCGGAACAGGTAGTGGCAGTAGTTGCTCCACTTCATCTATTCGCGCAATTCTGGTATCATACCCAGCATATTAATAAAATGGGATGGCTGGAGAAAATCATAGTAACTCCTTCCCACCATCGGGTGCATCATGCATTGAATCCTGAATACCTTGATAAGAATTACGGACAGATCTTTATATTCTGGGACAAGCTATTTGGCACCTACCAGGAAGAATTGGATACAGTTCCCGCTGTATATGGTATTACCCGACCGGTGAGAACCTGGAACCCTATCAAGATTAATTTCATGCATTTATGGCTGTTGATCCAGGATGCCTGGAGGGCTCAAAGCTGGAAAGATAAATTCCGGATTTGGCTGATGCCAACTGGCTGGCGACCAAAAGATGTGGAAGAAAAATACCCGGTTTTTAAAATAGAAGACCCCTATCATTTTGAAAAATATGAACCGGCTGTTCCTGCCGCTTTACGGTGGTGGAGCTGGTTTCAGATCCTGATCTGCCTCTTTCTGATCAGTTATCTTTTCGGTTATATAGCACAGATAGGTTCACCCGGAATATTCCTCTATGGTGTATTTATATTCCTTATGGTATATTCCTATACCGAATTGATGGACAACCACCGCGATGCGCTCTATTGGGAAGCTGCAAAAAACCTGCTTGGCTTATTCATTTTGTATTATCAGCGGGATTGGTTTGGACTCAGTACACTGGGAACTTTTCTTCCAGTATTACTGGCCGTTTACTTTATTGGATCAACCCTCGTTGTTTATTATTTTGTAAGGCAGCATTCACGTCCTTCACTTACTCCATAGGGGGGCGATACTGCAAATCGGGGTTATCCAGAACGATTACCCAATCCTGACCTACACCCAATGTGGGGGGCTTGATTTCAAGCACGTCTTTACGGTAGGTAGAGATACCTCGTACTACATGCCCGATCCTTGGATCCACAAACCAGATCTTGATATCTGAGCTTTTCATAAAGCGGGTATCCACTTTGATCGTTTTGCCCACCGGCATATAGATCATGGCGAAATCATTGTCTTTTCCGCGGAAAGCTGTGATGAATTCGGAATTCTTCTGGCTTTGTCCTTCTACAATCATCTTAGGGTCATATACCCGACCAACGTATGGACGTGATTCAATGATTTTACGCAAATAACCTACCTGGTAGGCACCGGGGCGATCCATTCCTGCCGTCCAGCTCCAGTCTGCATACGTGATGGGCTCTTCGCGTTCACTGTAGAACTGCCATACACCATGATGACCGTACGTAACACCACATCCGCCGGCAAAAACCGAACGATAGGATTGCTTGCGTACATCATATTCGGTGAAATAACCTTTTTTTTCATCCCATTTTGGCCAGGGGTCAACAGGGTGATCTTCGTAATTCGGTTCTGCATCCATTGTGGGTTTGGGCGAAGGGAGATTGAAATCGCGCTCAATCCATTTCCACACGGGCACATCATGGCCGCTACCGTGACCGCTTTG
>JALOMU010000059.1 GCA_025455285.1 Flavihumibacter sp. | reverse complement strand
TCAAATGCTGAGCCTTGTGAATAACTTGCCCCCTGATTTCTGGAGCCCCCTCCGGCAAAAGTCCGATCCAGGTACTGGTTAGGAATTTCATCAATAAACCGACTGGGTTCGTTCTGTTGCAGTTGCCCGAATTTATACCGGGTATTAGCGTAGGTGATCCAGAGTTTCTGTTTAGCACGGGTGATAACCACATAAAATAGCCGGCGTTCTTCCTCCAGTTCTTCTCTTGTATTGATGCTCATTGCATTTGGAAACAACATTTCTTCCAGTCCTGCTGCAAACACAACCGGAAATTCCAGCCCCTTTGCCGCATGGATGGTCATCAATTTAACAGTATCTGCATTCGGATCTTTTTCATCCGCATCGGTCAGGAGGGTAATTTGCTGTAAATAAGCAGCTAATCCCTTGTCGCCCACTTCCCCTTCATCATTGCTGGGAGTCTCTGTGAATTCCTTGATTGAGTTCAATAGTTCCTGCACGTTTTCGTAGCGCTGTAAACCTTCAACCGTTTTATCATTGAATAATTCCTTTACGATATTTGCCTGCTTGCCCACATGAAATGCAACATCATATGCATTTTTAGAAGCGAGCATGCTTTGGCAACCCTTGATCATCGTAACAAACTGTTCGATTGCTTCAAGTGTACCCGCTTTGAACCCTGCCAGTGCAGCGTTCTCTATCACTTCCCACATCGTGATATTATGGGTATTGGCCATCAGCAGGATCTTATCGATGGTGGTTTTGCCAATTCCCCGAACCGGATAATTTATAATTCTTTTGAGCGCTTCTTCATCCCGGGTGTTTACAATTAACCTGAGGTAGGCAACAAAATCTTTGATTTCTTTACGCGCATAAAAACTTACACCGCCATACATGGTATAGGCAATACCCATCCTGCGCAAACTTTCTTCAAAAGCCCGGCTTTGTGCATTGGTTCTATATAAGATGGCGAAGTCGCGGTTGCTAAAATGATTGCGCAGTTTTTGTTCCTGGATCGTATCCGCTACAAATTTCCCTTCTTCGTTATCTGTCATTGTGCGAACCAACCGGATCTTTTCCCCTTCCGCATTCTCTGTCCAGAGTTCTTTTGGAATCTGCCCCTTGTTGTTATTAATAACTTCATTGGCAACATTCAGAATGCTTTTCGTACTGCGGTAATTCTGTTCCAGTTTGATTACCTGAACATCATCGTAATCTTTCTGAAACTGTAGAATATTCTGGATGGTGGCGCCACGGAAGGAATAAATCGACTGTGCATCATCTCCCACTACGCATACATTTTCGTGAGCCGCTCCCAGCAGTTTGATGATCTCATACTGTGCAGGGTTGGTATCCTGGTACTCATCAATCAGGATATATTTGAATTTGTGCTGGTATTTGTGAAGGGATTCTGGAAAATGTTTCAGTAGCTCATACATTTTGATCAGCAGGTCATCAAAATCCATCGCCCCGTTCTTAAAGCAGCGCTTGGCATAGGCAGCATAAATCTGAGCGATGGCGGGCCTGTTAGAGCGACTGTCTTCCTGCTGGATATAGTAATCCTGGGCATATTCAGCCGGACCAACCAGTGCGTTTTTAGCAGAACTGATCCTGTTGTATACAACATTCGGCTTGTAGAGCTTATCATCCAGGTTCAGTTCGTTGATTACCGCTTTCAGCACAGATTTAGCATCATCAGTATCGTAGATGGTAAAGGAGTTGGGATATCCCAGATGATGTGCTTCGCTTCTTAAAATGCGTGCGAATACAGAGTGGAAGGTTCCGACGTAAAGATTCCTTGCATCCGAGTTTCCCAGGATTTTTTCAATCCTTTCTTTCATCTCCTTTGCCGCTTTATTGGTAAACGTCAGGGCCAGAATATTAAAAGCATCAACCCGATGGAAAGACATCAGGTGTGCGATCCTCGTGGTTAACACCTTGGTTTTTCCACTACCCGCGCCTGCCACAATCATTAGGGGGCCATCTTTATGTAATACAGCGGCTCGCTGTTGCTCATTTAGTCCGTTCAGGTAATCTTGCAGGTAATCTTGCTTCATCAAATTCGGGCGGCGCTGGTTTAGACGATCGAAAGATCCAGCGACAAGCCTGCAATTTACATAGAAATGGCCCCATGCAGAAAGCGTGTTTTCCCCAGCTTTTCTCACCCGACCGGTGGCACCGGACGGGTGAGGGATTAGGGGATCTGGATACCAGTGCGGCGTGCTTGTTCCCGGAGGATCTTTTCCATTTCTGTGGCTAGTGTCTGCTCAGCGGAGCCTGTTTTTTTGGCTTTTTCGGTAAGGATGAATTTTTCACGCTGAGCCTGAATGAGTTCCAGCTCTTTTTGAATTTCTTTTCTTTTGGAGGCGAGCGACTCAATATAGGCTTTGATTTCAGCCCTTGATTTGGACCGGATTGATTCAGGGAGAGCGGATGGTGCTACTTTGTTGTAAAATTGGGGGTCTGCTTCCTGTGCATCTACCAGGTCCCACTGGGAATTCGTGTATAATGATTTTTTTCCTTTTACTAGTACCCGTTCTGCTGCTGCCGGCTTATTCAATTCATAGTTTTGTGCATCAGCTTCTTCCTGTTTGACTTTGCTTTCGCGGCCCAGTTGTCCATATCCAATGTAGGTTGCATTCAGGACTTTGTTCAGTTCAAATAAGCGGTCATCGTATGGAGTAGCAACCAGGTCAATAGCCGCGTTGGAGTTAATATGTGTAAAACTGCCATTACCACACTCAGCGCCAAGGTTCCAATGTTCATTTAATCCCTGCATTCGATCACCGCAATAAATAGTGTTTACCACAACCTGTTTTTGCTTTGCGATAGCACAGGCTTTCGTAAAAGGGAGATTGCCCTGCAAAAAGTCTTCGTTCCCTGCAATGAAAATCACTTTGTAATGATCGGGGCCATCCTCCCATTTCAATTCATTCAGTGAATTGTACATAACCTGTCCACAATATTCATCTCCTCCCATTGTAGTCAACCGGAAGAGTTGTTTAGACACCTCATCCAGGTCTGTTGTGAATGGTGTGATCTGTTCAACATATCCAGCGGAAGGCTTATTGGAGGAACGGCCGTATTCATACAATGCAATCTCGATTTTTGGCGTATACCCATCACAGTTGGACTTTCCAAGCAGGCTCACCATGTTCCAGAGCTGGGCCTTCGCCTGGGAAATTAGGCCGTCCATGCTATTACTCACATCCAGCAGGATGGCCACCTGAATTTTTCGGGCAGACGGAGGCGCTGATATTTTTTTTGGATTGTCATTTACCGGGTTTGCATAAGATGGTGTTCCGATGGATTCAATGCTGGTTGATTTACTGGAGGAGGAAGCTTTTGTCTTCCGCGTTTTTGTTGAACTAGCTACAGAAGAATAAATAATTCCGGTGCAAAGCAGCAGCGCTCCTGCCAGGAGGCTGCTTTTGATTAAGCGTGTTGGCATGGCGATGGTTTTCCGTTGAGATGACGCAATCGGAACATTTTCACACAGTCGGCACTCCCTTTACAGAATGTTTAACACTCATTGATTTACCGTTCAATGATGCCTTGCATCCCTGGATCATTTTACCCGACCGGTGCCATCTGCCAAGGCAGACAAGCTCCGACCGGTGAAATCAGAGCGCCCCGAGTTCTGCTGCAGAAATGTAATTATCCTCCACGGAAGACTTCCCGACAAATCGGAAATACCTGCAGTTGACGGGTTTTGCAAGTTGTATCACCTGCTCAATTGGATTGGCTTTAATGTTGGCAAATTCCCCGGAAGCTACGCTTGTCCAGGTTTTTCCGTCGAGGCTTACCTGCCATTCGTATTGTCCAACCACCCCCCATGATCCACCCGTGCGAGGCAGGTAGGTAAATGCCTTGATGGTCTGAGACTTGCCCATATCAACTACTATTTCCTGGGGAGGTGGACTCATCTCCCTTTCATTGTTCCAGGTGTACCAAAGGGTGGAAGGATCATTGTCAATAGCATGAAGGGCCGCTCCTTTCGGATCCTTGCTTTCTGCAGAAACAGACACTACTTTCCAACCCCTTTTATCAATTGCTCCGGGAGCCATAACATTTCCATAGGAAACGGTTGGAAGCTCATCAGGTTCTTTGAAAACTCCAATATCACTCAGCGCAATACTCACCGGAGATTGAAGGATCCGAACCCTCAGCTGTTGGGTGGTTAGAAAAGAAGGTAAGCGTACTAGCCGGTTGGCGCCAATACTTGTAGCCTGAGCCACTTCTTTCCAATTATCATTTTCTTTCACGTCAATGGCTATGCGCTCAATTCGTTGACCAAGCTGGATATTCTCGCGTATCCGGACAATATTAAATGTTACCGGTTCTTTCCAATCCAGCAAAAGTTCAGCTGAAGTAACACTATCATCTGTTGCCCAATAAGAATAGCGATCCTCATCGGTTAGAAACTTCACGCCAAATTGTTTGTCTGCCTTACCGCGTGTATTGCTGGCTGATAGTTTGGCATCGGTTGCAAGATTATTAGAGAAAGTTTCAGTCAGCAGCTTTCCAAATTTGGCCAGGGACTCCACATCATTATCATGAAGTAAACCACGTTTATCGGGAGCAAGTCCCAGGTCCAGTGCTCCCCCCCTGCCTACACTTTTAAAATACAGATCAAATAATTGCGCCGGGGTTTTAACGCGGTGGTCCTGATCGGGATGATAAAACCAGCCTGGCCGCAACGGCACATCACATTCAGCCGGCTTCCAGTATTTACCATTTCTGGTTCCTTCCGGTGATAACCAATATTTTAGTTCACCTGGTGCGGCTACGGTTTTCCCATCCACCGGTTCCGGGGTAAAGGTAGCCCAGGAAGTTTCGGCAGCATGACCTTCCTCATTACCTACCCAGCGCACATCTCCCATATCATTGAAGATAACTGCACCAGGCTGGAGGTCCCTGACAAGTTGCCAGGTTGTATCCCATCCGTAATAAGTGGTACGGTCAATATTCCTTTTTTCCCGGGCACCGCCATAATAGCCGTCTCCGCCATTAGCCCCGTCGAACCAGGTGATAAAAAGATTTCCGTAATTGGTGTAGAGCTCACGTAATTGCCCGCGAAAAGCTGTTACATATTCATGTGATCCATAAGCTGGAAAATTGCGATCCCACGGTGAACAATAAACGCCAAATTGCAGTCCCAGTTTCCTGGCGGCATTTTCAAATTCCTTAACCATATCTCCCTGGCCATTTTTCCATGGGCTTTTGCTGATATTATACGGCGTGGTTTTGGTTGGCCATAAAGCAAATCCGTCATGATGTTTGGCAACCAGGATCAATCCTTTAAAACCTCCGTCGGCAGCTGCTTTTACAATCTGGTTAGCGTCAAATGAAGTGGGATTAAAACTGGCGGGGTCAGCATCGCCATAACCCCATTCCTTATTTTCAAAAGTTGTAGGCGTAAAGTGAACGAGTACATACGTCTCCAGTTCCTGCCAGCGCAATTGGCGTTCTTCCGGCAGTACTCCATAGGGCGCAGGAGCAGATAATTGAGGAGAGCTTGAACAGGCAGTAAAAATTGCCGCAACACATATAGTTGAGATATACCGATAGAAAAACATACGACTGGTTTACCGAACGAAATTCAATCATTCTGTTTTTTAGAAGCACCTGCATATCAACCGATGCTGCTATTAAATTCACACTGGTCGGCCTATTTCCTTGCCTGTTTTTCCGCGACTTTAAATTGCCGAACGGCCTCTTTTAGCTGCGGGGGAGCTAAATCAATACCTGGTGCTTTTGTCTGAAGTTCCACAATCCGTTCAGCCTTTATCTGCCTCCACTTTTCTTTTTTGGGCTGCCAGGCCAGCAGAACCCAGGCTTCATCCTCTTGTTTTAGTGCAACCGGCAAAATTGAATAGGTTTTATTATCCTCCCCTTTATTTTGGCTAAGGGTAAGGCGAAGGATCTTTTTCTCATTGATTGCTTCCGTGAGCTGCGAAAGCCATTCCGCACCTGCAGTACCCTGTACCTGAGGAATGTATACCGATTTGTCTTCCCCTGCCCGGTTTTTCAGCAAATCCAGGATAAAGCCCGCTTCCTGCATATACTTACAATAGCGGAAAAAGTTTCCCAATTGCCCTTCCGGCATTTCCTCCAGATGATACTGATTGGTACTTGCATCATATGAAATGCGGATCCCCAGGTCAGACCGAAGCGATTCCAATAGTCGCTGAAATGTCCGCAAACTCAAATCACAACCCGCTTGTTGAAGTGCGTTCATTAATTCTTCCCGATTGGCACCCACAGTTTGCTGAAGGTGATGAACCAGGGTATAATACGGTAGAATATAGTCCCGGGGCGACATGGATTTGGGTTTATTCTGAAATCTAGCCAAAATTTTGGAAATTACCGCTCAACCTAGCAAAGGCCTGGTTGTTGCAATTCAGAACAAAGAACTAATCAGACAATATGAGCAATTCACTAAGAACAAATTCAATAGTTGCAGCTATCTCAATGGTAACAGTATTGGTAGTAAATTCACTTGCAGTTCTGTTACCCATCAACCAAATGAGTACCGGTGCCATTTCGGATTTGTATCCAAATTATTTTGTTCCAGCAGGATTCACTTTCAGCATCTGGTCAATTATTTACCTGTTGCTGCTCTGCTTTTGCGGTTATAGTATCTGGTATGCAGTTAGAAAAACCGAAAACAGATCGCTGGAATCCATGCTTTCAAAATTGTTGGTTTATTTTATTTTAACCTGCATCATCAACTGCAGCTGGATTTTTTTGTGGCATTACCTGCAGATTCAATTATCCCTGGTTGTGATGCTGGCATTTCTGGTTACTCTTATATTTATTTATCGATTGCTACTTGAGTATCGGTCAGGTTTTTCCGGCACGACTTATTTTTTTCTGCAGGTACCTTTCAGCGTTTACCTAGGATGGATCAGCGTTGCTACCATAGCGAACACAACGGCTCTTCTTGTGCATAGCGGTTGGGAAGGAGGATTTTTGTCACCTGTAAGCTGGGCAGCTATAATGATGGTTGTGGCAGTAGTGTTGGGACTTCTATTTTTGCTTAAATGGAGAGACTCAGCCTATGCATTGGTAATCTGCTGGGCCTTGTACGGAATATATTTTAAACAAAATGAGGAGCCCTTACTAGCCAGAACAGCCGCTACAGGAATTGGGATTTTGTTGATTGTGATATTTTATCAGGCCTGGAGAAGGATCAAAAAAAATCCCGGGTTATAAACCCAGGACTTTCGCGTCTACTGCAAATTTTGTAGTAATGCTGACATCCAGATCATCTGTAATTAGCTTGTCTGTTGTCAGTCTTGTCTTGATAATATAGGTTCCTTTTTTGAGGTAATCAGTTAATTGAACATCTGCTGTTTTCAGGAGCAGGGTTGCATTGATCTGATCGGTAATGTCCGTTTCGAATGCGATTTTGGTTTCCGGCAGTTGGTCTGCATCTATAAACACTTCAATATCTTTCAAAAAATCCCAGCTTCTTCCAAAAGGCTGAGTAATCACCATTCTGAATTCCTGGAGTTTAACCGACTCCAGCATTTCGGCTTTGGTGTTATTGAACGTGAGTTCGCGACTTGCTTCAGAATATACAGGAGGGGTATATAAATCATACGGCAGCAGGGTTGCGGCACCCGCTTCAATTTTTAATTCGGTACGATCTGTTACCGTAAACTGGGTCAGCTTATCGACCTTTTCACAGGCGCCTAAACCGAATGCGGCGAGGGACAGCACTGCTATAATGCGTTTCATGGGCAGGGATTTTACTAAGGATCATAACGGGAGCTGCAGTCCTTTAGTATCCTAAAATGAACACTGTCTTCCAATTTTTCGATGAATGAACCGTTCCCAAATGCAAACAACCCCGTTTTTGGCGGGGTTGTTTGTTTTATCTAAAGTTTCTACTTACTTAACAGTTATTGCATTGTCGATCAGGAATACCAGGTTGGTCCGGTGTGCACGGGTTTGTTCATCCGGACTTGCGGCTCCCGCCAGCATCGCTTTTACCTTTTTCAATGTATGTAAAGCGGCTGCCTTGGAGGCATTATCATATCCGGTTTTGGCTTCCACAATAGCGGCAGCACCTTTTACGAATTCCGTCTGCAGGTTCTGACGATACAGGTTTACGCTACCCGCCAGATCTGCCTGGAAAATAGCCCGGGACAGATCACCCATCACTTCTGCAACACTATAGGCATTTCCATAAAGACCACTGTTATTGATCCGGGTCAGAGTTACCGGATGAAGAATATGCGCCAGTGTGCTCAGCTGGATGCTTGCAATTGTATTAGATGGTTTTACATCTTCCGTACCATTGAAGAAACCAAATCCGCGACGCTGCATTTGCAGGTAAGGGAAGAGGCTGGCATCTGCAGTAAAAGCATTGGGAGCAAACAGGTAAGTATTCAGTAAAGCCATCGCTTTTTTCTGGTAGGCTTCAGGAACCGGTGTAAATGGTTTGGTGTTTGACTTTTGTCCGGCAAAGCTGCGATCTACATAAACACCACCAATATAACGGCTAACCGCGTTTACCATCTGGGCACGCTGACTCATCAACTGATAGTAACGGGAGCGAAGCTCAGCATAGCTTTGATCAGGCTTGGCAAAACGGGCTTGGAGTTTCGGCATCATGGAGTTAACCAGTTTGAGGCGATCTTCCGCATAAGCAACCATATCGTTACTCATATCGTTCACCATAACACGGGGATCAATGGCTTTACCAGGCGCTCTCATATCATCCGCATCATTTCCGAAAGTCAATTGAGGATCGGTGCTGCGGGAAAGAATTTTATTGAGTTCCTTTTCTTCTTCAGCGGCGCTGAATGGAGTATAACCATATTGTATAGCCCATACATCGTAAGGGCCAACTTTTGTGGTATAATAATCCCCCTGTTTCGCACGATTGCTGTTGACGTTCAGTGAAGGATAATCCATCACAGAACCTTGTAAACCGATTTTACGTGTAATGGACAGATCATGCACTTCTGTTGGGCTTAACATCTGGCTTGCCTTCATGTTGTGGTTCAACCCAAGTGTGTGCCCCATTTCATGCAGGATCAGGTAATACAGGAATTGCTTGTGTAACTCTTTTACCTCTGCAGTCTGACGATCTTCCTCATCCAGGGTTGCAATGGTAGCAATTCCGGTTTGAAACTGAAGGCTAAGCTCCTGTGCGATAGAGCAGTTCAGGTGCTGCTTCATGCCATTCACCTGGAAACTGCCATGCGAATGTGAAGCATTCATAGCAGCTTCAGGGTTTTCCCAGGGCAGCGTTACTGCTGCACTCATTCCACCATTAAACAAATCATCCTGGACTACAGCACCGGCTCCCGATTTCCATTCTACCGTGATATCAGCTCCGAGTATCTGACCGGTACGGGGGTTGGTAAAGCTGGGGCCAATGGCACCATATGGTGGGTTGGCAGAGCTAACCCATCGAATAACATTGTAACGGATATCTGCAGGATCCCAATCCGCATCATCCGGCATGATCTTCATAACAACCGCATTTTTGAATCCGGCTGCTTCGAAGGCTTCATTCCATTTTTCTCCGGCTTCTTTTATAATCGGGCGAAGTTCAACCGGAGTAGTGTTTTCAATCCACCATACTATTGGCTCTACCGGCTCACTGAGAGCGGCATTCGGATCTTTTTTTACCAGGTTCCAGCGATTGATGATGTCTTTATAGGGAGTTGGTGAAAGAGAAGTCAGGTC
>JALOMU010000058.1 GCA_025455285.1 Flavihumibacter sp. | reverse complement strand
CAACCTGCCGGTAAGCCTGATCGCTAAACAGCGTATTGTAAAAGGAGCCCGGATGTCGATCAGTGGTCAGAATATTTTCACACTGACTAACTACAGCGGACTGGATCCTGAAGTAGGTGCCTATGTAGGAAGGGATGCAAGTGCAGCCAACCAGGCAATCGGACTGGATTTTGGTCGCTATCCCTTGACACCGGTGTATGCATTCACTATTGGTCTTGACTTTTAAAATTATTTGCCATGAAAAGAATTCATTCTGTACTATATAGTTTTCTACTGCTGCTGGTAGTTGGATTGAGCGCCTGTAGTAAGGATTTTTTGGAGCGACCACCAACCGATGCCATTGTGGATGGAAGTTTTTACCAAACTGATGAGCAGGTACTCGCAGCCACATCACTGTTGTACAGCCGGGTATGGTTTGACTACAATGATAAAGCCTCCTATAACCTGGGCGATTTCAGAGCAGGAACTGCTTATTCCGCCTGGAATGATCGTGGGAATGTATTGTTCAATACTACCGGGAATACACCAGAGAATGGAACTGCCTGGCGCTCCTTCTTTATTGTAGTGGGACAATCCAACCTGGCGATTGAAAACATCAACCGTTACGCAGGTGCAGGTGTATCTCCGGAAGTAAAAAAGATGGCGATTGCAGAAGCACGTTATATGCGCGCACTGGCCTATCGTTTCCTGGTGATGAACTGGGGTGCGGTGCCGATTATTGAAAACAACCTGGCGCTGCTGTCGGATACTTCTATTACCCGCAATACCGTAAGCAGTGTATGGAGATTTATCACCAACGAGATGAGAGCAGTAGTGGAAGATCTGCCATTGACTTCTATGCGCCCGGGACGTTTAAACAAATGGGCTGCGGAAGCCATGCTCGCGCGGTTTTATCTCACGAGGGCGGGAGTAAGCGCAGAAGGAAATGGTCAGCGTAATCAGCAATTCCTGGACAGTGCGAAATATTATGCAGAGCGTGTGATTACCCAAAGCCCCTACAGGTTGCTGAACAATTATGCGGATCTGTTCAAATATCCTTATGACAATAATTCGGAATCCATTTTCTCCCTGCAATGGGCTTATTCTCCGGGAGCATGGGGATCACAAAATTCCACGCCTGCTTACCTCGCATACAGTTCAGATATTGCGAACGGCGATGGCTGGGGCGGCGACAAAGGAGCCACCTGGTGGATGATATCTTTGTATGATGGCATCACTGCAACACCCAGTGGAGGATTACAGGGACGCACACTGGATCAGCGCTTGAAAGCAACCTTCATGTTACCCGGCTTTCATTATCCTGAAATTACACAGGCCATACCAGGAGGCAAGCAGGAACTGGTATTCCCCTTTACCGGATCTGATAATAACTTCCTCTCAATTAAAAAATACGTGTGCGGAAAAGCAGAGGACATGGATGGGAAAGCTGCACAGCAGTATTATGAGTATGATACCTATATGATGCGACTGGCAGAAGTATACCTGATTTATGCCGAAGCGGAATTGGGCAACCAGGCAAGTACCACGAATGCTAAAGCCATGGAATATTTCAATGCGGTACATAAAAGATCAGGGCTGCCGGAATTTGAAGATCCACTAACCATTGACGTTATACAAAAAGAACGCTTCATTGAATTCGCAATGGAAGGCATGGCCTGGTATGATCTGGTGAGCCTGCATTACTGGAACCCGACCAAAGCTTATGAGATCCTGAATTCACAGGACCGTGGTTTGTTCTTCACTCAACCGGATAAATTTCCCGATCCAACCAACTGGACATTTACCAAAACACCCTGGGCAACACAGGATCGTACGATCAATGCAAACAGTGGAAACTTCCTCTTACCGATTCCTGCGGCTGAGTTGAGCCAGGCGCCGAACCTGAATAAACCGCCGGTTGATTATTAATCTTTCATAATTCTGTGAGCGTAAAAAAAAGGCATATGAAACTATTTAAATTAACATACAGTATATTATTCTTCTCCCTGGTAATGGGCCTGTTTACGGCCTGTTCCAAGGATGATGATGCCCCCAATAATGGAATACCCAGGATTCGTTATGTGCGGATTACCGATCCCGCATCCGCCGATTCCTTACTGGTAGGTGCATTCCAGGGCAACCTGATTGCAATCGTTGGCGAAAACCTGCAAAATGCAAGACAGATCTGGTTCAACGACCAGCGGGCGGTACTCACTCCAACTTATATCACCAATACTACCATCCTGGTAAGTGTTCCCAATGAGATACCATTGGAGATTACCAATACCATGAAACTGGTGTTTGCGAATGGCTATGAACTGATGCATGAATTCGAAGTGCAGATCAGTGAGCCGATTGTAGGCAGCATGGATTGCGAGTATGTATTAACAGGAGGAGTTGCCACCATTCGCGGAGATTTCTTCTATCCACCCCTCACCGTAAAGTTTGCAGGCGGCGTCTATGGAGAGCTGGTAGAAGTGGATGACAAGATCTTACAGGTACGGATACCCGAAGGGGCGCAACCCGGCCCCATTACCGTAACGACCAATTTCGGTGAAACTGTTTCTGATTTCTGGTTCCGCGACAACCGCAATATTTTCATCAGCAGTGATCCCTTCACTGGTTGGTGGAATGCCTCCTTTGTAGTAAGCAATCCGGGACCGGCTGATCCTGCTTCAATCAATGGCAATTATATCCGGGTAAATCGTGCCATCGGCGCCTGGAACTGGCTGGAAGCAGCTGGCGGTCCGCCCGATGCAATGGGCCCCATCAGCAAGAACATACCGGATGAAGCCATCCTGAAACCGGAAGATTACAACCTGAAGTTTGAAGTGAACACACTCAAGCCCTACAACAACAACATGATCAAGCTAAACCTGGGATTGACCGCCTTCAACAATGATCAGTACCAGTGGAAGCCACCCATCGATACAAAGGGCCAATGGCAGACGGTAGTAATTCCTTTTGAAGAAATCGCAGCCAGTTATGGAGGCAGTTTGAGTGTGAGTCCGGCAGGTTATTACACAAGGTTACTGTTTCATGGTCCGGGCGACCTGGACTGTGATATCGCCTTTGATAATTTCCGAGTGGTACCCAAAGTATTGGAAAAATAAACACTGAGAAATGAAAGCAATTTATAAAATACAACAACTCTTCATATGGCTGGCCTGCTTTGGTGTACTGGCACTTGCTGGCTGTGATAAAGAAGATGATACCAATAACGGATTGGTTCAGTTATTGAGTTTTGGTCCATCTGGTATTCAGCATGGCGAAGACATCCAGTTCATTGGAAATAACCTGCACAAAGTGACTGCCATCCAGTTTATAGGGGCAAGAGTAGAAAAAGCCGGATTCAAATCGCAGAGTCCGGAAACCATTGTGCTGGTGTTATATTACCCGAGACCGTTGAATCTGGTAAAGTAATATTGATTACAGACCAGGGAGAGATAGAATCCGTATCTGCCCTGAACCTGGAAGTGCCCTTAGCAATTACCGGGTTTACACCCAAAGTAAAGCCGGGACAAAACCTGACCATCCAGTGTAAGTTTCTGAACTGGGTAACCGAGATCCGTTTTAATAAGGATATTGTAGTAACCGAGTTTGTAAGTAAATCTGTGAATGAACTGGTGGTAACGGTTCCTATGGAAGCGCAGACAGGAGAAATTGCACTATCTGTAGAAGGAACAGAGCCGATTACAGTAGAAACAGAGGAGCCGCTTGAAATCGTGTTACCCGCTGCAACCGGATTTGATCCCTCTCCTGCTGAAAGAGAAAAGGAGTTCACAATTACAGGAACAGATCTTGATCTCGTTAAAGGAGTGTTATTCAAAGGACTGACAGAACCCATAACGAGTTTTGTAAGTCAGTCTGAAACTGAAATCAAACTGGTAATTCCTGCCGCTGCGAACAGGGGCACCATCAGTTTAATTGCTTTCTCTGATGTGGTTGTAGAATCTGAAGAAGCGGTATTGTTTGTTGGAGATCTTCCTCCCCTGCCGGCATTGAGTTATGTGTTTTACAAAGATGCATTGGAGAACAACTGGCAGAACTGGGGCTGGAGTACGAATGTTGACTTTGCCAGTAAGGATAATATTAGGGATGGCGATGCAGCTATCAAAGTGAATTATACCGGGCAGTGGGGTGCCTTGAAATTTGCCAACAATACCGTGTCACTGGCAAATTATACCGAGATCAGTTTTGCCATTTTTGGAACTCCGGGTACCAATGGCAAGCGTATCAATGTGATCGCAGGTGGTAATCCTGCTTATACTATTACTATTGAAGAAGGCAAGTGGGTAGAGTATAAATTAACAAAAGCCAATCTGGGTAACCCGGCAAGCATCAGTGAACTGACCTTCCAGAATTTCGACTGGACAGGCACCGTTTACATGGATCATGTTGGATTAAGATAAGAGCAGCATCAACTCGTGTTATATGCAAGCACAGGGGCCCTCTGACAATGATAAACCATTGGAAAGTTGGGTCCCTTTTTAATTACTAATTATGAAAGTTTTTCAGTTCGTTTGTGTGGTACTGTTAGTCGCGGGGATTGTATTAGGTTGCAGCAAAACCAAAAAACCTGATCCGGAACCAGGACCAGGGCCCGGTGGTCCTGTTGTAACGCCAGTAGTACCGGTAGCTGATCCGCCATTGGCAGCCACTATCGGCTTCTTTGAAAAACACTGGAAGCCGAGAAGTTTTACTGCTCCGTCTTACACGGAAGTGACTCCTGCGCAGGCTTCGGCTACAGTAACTGTAACCATTGATGCAAGTAAGATCATAACCAAAATTCCTCCAACGGTATGGGGACATAATGCCAATACCTGGATGACCAATATGGTAGGAGAACCGCTGTTCATGCAACATATCAAAGCACTAAAACCAGAATTCATCCGATTCCCTGCGGGAAGTTTAAGTGATATGTATTTCTGGAATGCGGAACGCGGAAAACTGCCTGCCGATGTGCCAACCCATTTAATGGATAAAGATGGCGTGGTGAAAGAAGCAGGTTACTGGTTCGGCAAGATCAATGAAAGCTGGACTGCATCGGTAGATCAGTATTATGAAGTACTGAAACAATCCGGAAGCATCGGGGTACTGACTATCAACTATGGGTATGCGCGTTATGGAACCAGTGCGGATCCTGTTGCTGCTGCAGCTCATCTCGCAGCAGACTGGGTACGCTATGATAAAGGCAGAACAAAGTACTGGGAGATTGGTAATGAGACCTATGGCGATTGGGAAGCAGGTTACCGGATTGATGTATCCAAAAACAAGGATGGGCAACCGGAATTTGTAACCGGTGAATTGTATGCGCAACATGTGCAGATATTTGTAGACTCGATGAAAAAAGCGGCTGCAGAAATCGGGCAGGAAATATTTATTGGAGCAACACTTTACGATGCACCAACAGAAGCCTGGATGACCAATACCACCAAGACCTGGAATGAAGGAGTACTAAAAAATCTAAAGGGTGCTGCAGATTTTTACATTGTACACAATTATTTCACGCCTTATAATGAAAATTCAACAGCATCGGTAGTGATGAATGCAGGATTAACCGTACCGGCTAAAATGATGCAGTTTATCAAAAAAGAAATGCAAACCTATGGTGCGCCTGTATTGCCGGTAGCACTAACGGAATGGAATATGTGGGCAAAGGATTCCAAACAACAGGTATCCAATGTGAGTGGCTTGTTTGCACTGGCCGTGATGAGTGAGTCGCTGGTGAATCAGTATGGCATGGCCCTGCGCTGGGACCTGCTCAATGGCTGGGAGAATGGCAATGATCATGGATTATTCAGTGATGGCAATGAACCTGGTATTCCAAAATGGACACCACGCCCTTCTTTCTATTACATGTATTATTATTCGCGTTTGATTGGTGATAGGTTGGTTCCTGCACAAGTAACCGGAAGTACAGCCATTAAGGCGTATGCATCTACCTATAGTTCTGGTGAAGCAAACCTCACCCTGATTAACACTTCAGATAAACCAGTAACCGTGCAGCTCAAAGCCAATAACCTGAATTTCGGCAAGCGATTGTACTACTACCAGTTGGAAGGCAGCAACGATAATGGAGAGTTCTCCCGCAAAGTGCTGGTAAATGGAGAAGGCCCTTCCCTGGCAGCAGGCGGCCCCTCCAACTATTCACAATTGAAAGCGAGATCTCATCCAGTGTATGAGCAGGTCAAAATCACGGTGCCTGCATTAGGTGCAGTGATACTTGTTCTTTAGGTGTCAGACAGATGTTAATACAAATATCTGACACCTGTACTTACTGGTGTCTGACGTTTAGATCCCCCTTCAACCGAATATCCCTGGAAGAAGCACCAATCATAATCCGGAAGCTTCCTGGTTCCAGCACCGTTTCCAACTGTTGGTTCAGGAAAGCCAGTTCGGATGCAGGCAGTCGGAACTTCACCGTGCGACTTTCCCCTTTCAGGAGGGATAAACGTTCAAAGCCTTTCAATTGCATAACAGGTCGGGCCAGGGAAGCCAACTCATCCCGGATGTACAACTGTACCACTTCTTCTCCGGCAACCGGTCCCACATTGGTAACCACACATTGGATCACCGCAGTGTCTTTTGAACCAATTGCAGGCGTGAGTACCCGAAGATTACTGTATTTGAATTCTGTATAACTCAACCCATAACCGAACGGAAACAAAGGCTCTCCGCTCAGGTTGTGATAATCATCTCCCCTGCCCGTAGGTTTATGGTAATAGGTCAATGG
Source organism: Flavihumibacter sp. (assembly GCA_025455285.1). Classification (GTDB taxonomy): domain Bacteria; phylum Bacteroidota; class Bacteroidia; order Chitinophagales; family Chitinophagaceae; genus Flavihumibacter. The sequence goes on along the minus strand of JALOMU010000058.1, from coordinate 4,344 downwards.
CAATTGTGCTTCGTGTACCGGGAAGGTAATCGGTAACCTGCCCGCAGGATTGATTCGACCACTTAATAAATCGGCAACTGCTAATCCGCCCTGCTCACCCGGATACCAAATTTGCGCGATGGCATCTACTTTGTCCATCCAGTTCTGCATGGTGATGGCACTCCCGCCAACCAGCAGCACCACAACGCGTTTGCCGGTAGCCGCAACTGCCTTGATCAGTTCTTCCTGGTGACCAGGCAAACTGAGATAAGCCCGGTCCTGGAACTCACCCTCATGAATACCCGCAACTATAATGGCAACCTCAGATTGCTGCGCTACTGCCACTGCGGCTGCTATTTTTTCTTTCCAGTTAAAACTATGTCCCGCATTCCAAACCAGCCGGATGGCAGCATTGCCAACCGGTTCACGGAATTCAATCCTGATTGGGTAACGTTTGTCTTTTTCTAATTGAACATCGGCAGTACGTAGTGAAAAACTCTGCTTGCTCCAATTATCAACTACCAGTTTACCGTTGATGTACAACCGAAAACCATCATTACCTTCCAATCCTATTTTAAAGGTTCCTGTTTCAGGAGCCAATAGGTCACCTGTCCAGCGCACGGCATAAAAATCATTTCGAAGAGCCGGATCCGGTGCATACAAGGTCCATTTGAACTGAACCTGCTTATCTACCCGTGTTAGTTTGGGAGTACCGGAAATAGCAGCCTGGTCAAAATACTCACCCAATAAGCCGGGAACTGATTTCCCCTTGCTGGTGTGGAATAAGTGAGCAGCCGGGATGGTAACAAACTCAGCTCCCATGCGCTCATACCCATCCGCATAGTTGATTTTGGTGGCGGTCCATTTTTGTTCCAACGCCGCTTTGATGGAAATGATTCCATTACCCGGACCGCTATATCCTCCCAATCTTCCTTCTGCTGCATCTGTACCAATCAGGGCAATCGAGGCGGGTTGCTTGCGTAATGGAAGCAGTTGTTCGTTCTTCAGCAATACAAAACTTTTAGCAGCAGCTTCTTCTGCGAGTTGTTTATGCGCGGCGATATCAATCAGAGTTTCAATTGCTTTTTCATCTACATAGGGATTTTCAAATAAACCCAGTTCAAACTTGATGCGCAGAATACGTCTAACAGCATCGTCTATACGAGATTTCGGTATACGTCCATCTACAAAGGGCGGCATGAACAAAGGATGATGTGCATAATCAGTTTGAAAGATCACATCCAGTCCGTTGCTGATTGCCTGCTGGGAAGACTCAGGATAATCCTTAGCCGTTTTATGAAGCACCAAAGCACCACCCACAGCACCTGCATCAGAGATCACAAATCCCTTAAAGCCCCACTGCTTTTTCAGCAGATCGTTCAGCAGCCAGTTATTCGCAGTAGCAGCCTGACCGTTGATGGAATTATAGGAAGTCATAACCGAGCGGGCACCTGCTTTTTCAAATACTGCTTTGAAAGGAATCAATTCGGTTTCGAGTAAAAACTGCTGACTGAAATCGATGGGATAACTGTCACGGCCACCCGCACCTACGTTGAACGCAAAATGTTTGGGAGAAGTTACCACTCCCATGCGTTCAAAAGCACCAATAAAACTCACACCCATGGAAGCACTCAGGAAAGGATCTTCGCCATAAGTTTCTTCTGTTCGTCCCCAGCGCACATCATGAGCCAGGTTGATCACCGGAGACAGGATCTGGCGAATGCCACGCAATTTGGTTTCCAGTGCGATGGCATTGGCTACCTTGGACATTAGTGTGGTATCCCAGGAAGCAGCCAGTGCAATAGCCTGGGGGAAGGCAGTTGCACCCGAACGAACCAATCCATGCAAGGCCTCATCAAAGGCAATGATGGGAATGCCCAGCCGGGACTGCTCCATAAAGTATTTTTGAATGCCATTGATCTTCCTGGCCAGGCTCACGGCATCTTCTTTGGCATTGTATTGCAGCAATTGCTGGGCGGCTTCTCCCCCCTTACTCTCGGCGCTCACCTGGAAACCGAAAATGCCTGCTTTGTACTTGGTTTCATCGCCGGGTTTGATCTCACCAGGAATCATGAAACACTGCCAGAATTTCTCTTCCGGCGTCATGCGTTTCAACAGATCCTCCACTCGCTGCTCCACAGGTAGGGCAGCATTTTTATAGGCAGGTTGCTGGGCGTTGAGACCACTCATCGCCAAACAGCTAACAGCAAAAATCAAGTACTTCATGCGTCAATAGTTACTGCCTCAAAGTTGAGGCATTAAGCAATAGGCCGCCGGAGAAAGACTTCCTAAATTTTAACACCTATTGTTACATACAGATTCCTGCCATCAGCGGGCCATGCCAGCCGTCCCTTCCCCATTTTTGGGGATTAATACCCACTCTTCCCCTGCTTTCAGTTTGAGTTTCTGCGTTTTTTTATCATATGCGATCGTACCGGTATAAGGTGATCCTGCTTTTATGCGTGCGGCAACCAACTGCCCATTACTCCATTCCATATCAACGATCAGGTTACCCCTTGCTTTCAATCCTTTAACCGAGCCATTGGGCCAGGCAGCAGGTAAAGCTGGTAAGAGTTGCAGGGTATCTGTGTGCGATTGCAGCAACATCTCGGCCATACCTGCTGTGAGTCCAAAATTTCCATCAATCTGGAAAGGCGGATGATCATCAAATAAATTCGGCAGGGTCAGGTAACGCTGCATGTCTTTGAGATTGCTCCAGGCCTTATCACCATCAAAGAGTCGCGCATAAAAATTGATGATCCAGGATTTACTCCAGCCGGTATAGGATCCTGTTCCTCCTTTGGCGTATTCGAGCCGGCGTTCAATGGTTCTGCGTGCTGCAGCAAACAGTTCAGGATGCTGACGGTTAATCTGGTTGGCAGGATATAAACCGAAGAGCTGGCTCATATGCCGGTGACCGGGCTCTGATTCCTCGTAATCATGAATCCATTCCTGCACAATGCTATAGCGTTTACTCACGCGAACAGGAGGAAGTTCTTTTTCAATGACTGCCAATGCGTGGGCAAATTCCTTATCTGTTTTTAAGATGGTGGTAGCAGCGCGGCAGGCTTCAAACAATGCCCGGGTGATTTGAATATCCATGGTGGCACCATACGTTAAGCCAAATACTTTTCCATTAGGTAGTTTGAAGGCGTTCTCAGGAGAGGTGGAAGGAGCAGTCACCCAGTAGCCCTGTTTGTCTTTGATTAAAAATCCCTGCATGAATTCGGCGGATTCTTTCATTACGGGCCAGGCTTTTTCCTTGAGATAGGCAGTATCTCTTGTGAATAAAAAATGTTCCCACAAATGCAGGGACAACCAGGAACCTGCAATAGGATAAGTGCCCCAGCTCACACCATCCGCAATGGCGGTTCGGCCGAATGGATTGGTGAGATGATTGACTGTCCAGCCGCGGGACCCAAATGTTTTCGCTGCCGTAATCCTGCCCGGTTTGCGTAATAGATCCACAAAATCTGATAGGGGCAGAAAGGCTTCAGAAAGATTGGCCGATTCCACCGGCCAGTAATTCATCTGGATATTGATATTGGTATGAAAATCGGAGTTCCAGGGTGCGTTCATATCCTTACACCAGATGCCCTGCAGGTTGGCAGGCAGTACACCTGGCTTGCGCGATGAGCCCATCAGGAGGTAACGACCATACTGAAATTGAAGCACCGCCAGATCAATATCTTCTGCACCTGTTTTGACCTTTTTAATTCTTTCATCCGTAGGTGTTAGTCGAGCTGCAGCTGAACCAATTTTCAAAGCAACCCGATTGAAAAAAGAAGCATGGTCTGCAACATGCGCAGTTTTAACCTGCTCAAAATTTAAGGGTACCGCACGCAAAATTTCAGTACAACGTTGTACCGGATCAATAGCCTGATCCATATCCAGCATAGACAAATTATAGTTGGTGGCTGCAGTCAGATAAACCACGAGTTCGGTAGCTCCCTTCACATATAAACTATTATTCACTGCCTGCACCGATCCGCCACTGTGCATGGCTGTTAGTTTGGCAGCAAATTTCATGTGTAAGCCATCCGGACCAGCGTCTTCATCTGGCAGGTCGAGGATTTGGCCCTTCATGAGCAGGCCTTTTTCTGCATCAGGTATTATCATCGCATCCTGTTCGCGGGTCAATGATACACGTGCATGCAGCGCATTGGGTTGTTCTGTGCGAATACGCAACACGATGCAATTAGCAGGAGCAGAAGCAAATATTTCGGAATGATACCGTACACCGGCAATAGTATAGGAAGTACTGGCGATACCAGTTTCGAGATCCAGTTTGCGAACATAGTTTTCCAGTTTGGGACGGGCATCTGCAACGGGGAAATAATCAATAAACAAATCACCCAGCGACTG
>JALOMU010000483.1 GCA_025455285.1 Flavihumibacter sp. | reverse complement strand
CAACGGCAGAATGGTACCGGGAAATCTTATCACCTTCGAATACTGTTGGGCACCATTGCCCTCAATAAATTTCACTCTGCACAAAGCACTGGTTTGGCGGGTAGGTAATTTGTGGGAATAGAGTCGTTGCCCGGGTTTAGCATGCAGGGTTGCAATAGATTTAAATGCCTCCCCTCTTTCTGCCAGTTCCACTTCCATAGCTGCTGGTTCTGTTCCGCCAGCCAGTTCCCAGTTAACACTCCAATAACCAGCATTTCTGCTGATCCAGAAGGACTCTACCAGAATGGGTAAAATATTCGCACCGCCGGTTTTATTGGCCAGTGCAAACCTGGAAGCATTCAACTGGTTTCGGTCCAGTGCAATAGTTCGGATCCTGCCTTGTTCAGGACTTGAACCAGGTGTTAGTCCGTCTCTGACGGAGTTCCATTGATTATCAGCAAAAGCAGCTATACTAAGTGCTGCCGTATCCAGGATGGTTCCACTATGCGTGCCTGAATAACTAAACTCAAAAACCGGATCGGGAGAATTGAGATCGGGCACACTGAGAATAGTCCAAAACTCAATAGAAGAAATCGTGCTGATACCGGGTGCCAGTTGTTGTCCTTCTATGTTGGCATCATCGCGATGATAAGAAAGCTGCATAGTGCCGGAAAAATTAGCAACCTGAAACAGGCTAATAACATCTTGATCAATCAGAGGAAAGCTAATGGTATCTTGTGAAATAAATCGTTTTTGAATAGTGCCTGCGATGCCTGTACCACTAGCATGTGTGAGCCGCGATTTTTCACTCAATACCAACTGATGCGCCATGGTACGAATACGTCCTTTTTTAAGAGTTAAACCATAAGGCAGGTTAAGATCTGACAACAATTGCAAACCAGCAGAATTATCTACCATCAATAATATACTATCCAGTACTTGCCCGGATGAATAAATTGTTTGTAAAGAAGCACCTCCAAATAAGAGGCAGCCGGTAGATCCGGATAGATTAGATTCCAGGATACGCGAATTAAGTTGTTCCAGATTTCCCATCAGCTTCAGACAGGAGCTCCTGTTGCCGGTTGACATATTTAAGGTGGCGTCATCGAGTCGAAGATTACCATTCACCTGAATAGTATCACTGAAATGCAGACTGAAAACAGTTCCGCTATCTACAACCAGATCACCTCTGATCAGTGCGGAATTAGTACCGGAGGAGGAATAGGTACAAGTACCAGCCGGACTCGCAAGTTCGATGAATATATCGGGCGCCATTTTCTATTCGGATGGAATCACTGATTCGTATCGCATACCCACTACTGCTTCCCGATGCGTTGAGGAATGCTGCATTCTTCCGAAGCAGGAGCGTATAACCTGTACCCATAGTCGAAAATCCTCTTGGTAAGGGAGCGCCACTTGAACTAGTAACAGTATTAGTAACGGGGAGCAAGATGCGAATGAAGGAGGTGCCGGTTGGACTAATCTCCAGCGACTGAACAACAACCCCTGTATCGGGGAGAATCACTTCATAACTGCCTGCAAGAAAGCTGTTATCCAGCAAGACCTGATCCATGGAATCAGGAACTGTTTCCCCTTCCCAATTGAGAGGATTATTCCAATAGGTAGTATTACCATTGCCGGTCCACTTTTTTTGGGCATAACTGCATGGGACCACAAGCAGCCAGACAATACCCCAACACCACTTTTTCATAACACACTGTTTGTCCCGACCAAGTTACAGTTACCTGATGGTACAAAAAGCGCATCAACGCGGAATGGGTGAAAAAACGGTATCAACCGCGGTAGAATCAAGCGCTGCCTGCACAGTAGAATCTATTGCCTTTGCAGCATCTCTTGCTACTTTGTCAGCGGAGTCAGCTGCTGCTTCAATAGCAGTACTATCAACAGTGGTTCCGGAGGAATCTGAACCATTGGAGCAGGATCCTACACAAATAGCCAATCCAATAACAAGCAATACCGTTTTCATACAAAAGGATTTATTTTTTACGGAAGAAGATACGAACGGGCACACCTTTAAAATCAAAGGTTTCACGCAGCTTGTTTTCGAGATAGTTGCGATACGGTGTTTTAATATCATCCGGATAGTTACAGAAAAACGCAAACGAAGGCACATGGGTAGGTAATTGGGTTACGTATTTAATACTAACCGGATTACCTCTAACAACCGGCGGATGAAAAGCAGCGATCGCTTTCAGCATTACATCGTTCAGTTGGGAAGTTGGGATTTTTTTCTTTTTATTCTCTACCACTTCCAGTGCAATTTCAATTGCCTTGAAGATGCGGAGTTTGTCTTTGGCAGAAATAAACAAAACAGGCACATCCGTGAAAGGGGCCAGCCTTTCTTTTAACTGCTTTTCATAATCTCTGGAGGTATTGGTTTGCTTTTCAACCAGATCCCATTTGTTTACGAGGATAACAATTCCCTTACCTTTTCTGGCTGCGAGACTAAAAATGCTGAGATCCTGGGCAGAAATTCCTTTCTCTGCATCCAGCACCAGCAAACATACATCAGCTTCATCCATGGCTTTGATAGCACGGATCACAGAATAGAATTCCAGGTCTTCATGTACTTTTTGCTTTCTGCGAATACCCGCTGTATCGATCAATACAAATTCCTTCTGGAACATATTGTAGTGGGTATGAATGGTATCTCTGGTAGTTCCGGCGATATCACTCACGATGGTTCTCTCCTGTCCAACCAGTGCATTCAATAAAGATGATTTACCAACATTGGGTTGTCCGATGATAGCAAACTTTGGAATGTCAGCAGTTTCATCATCCGCCATGCGATCTTCGGGAATTACTTCCACCACCGCATCCAGGATTTCACCGGTACCACTACCACTGATGGCTGATACAAAAAATATCTTTTCAAAACCAAGACTGTAAAACTCAGTAGCCTCGAGCATGCGCTGGTTGTTATCAACCTTGTTTACAACGAGGTATCTCCTGCTCAAACACATCATCGCTCTTAGGAACAAAACCGCCTGTGTCAATGACATTAAAGGTTTTGCCATTCCACTCAGCAATACCATATTGACGGTCGCGGGTTACGCCACTCACATCATCCACGATTGCCTTTCGCTGTTCCAGCAGCCGATTGAAAAAAGTACTCTTGCCAACATTCGGCCTACCAACTATTGCTACAGTATATCCAGACATGGGAATTATGAATTATGAATTATGAAGTGTGAAGTAGGGCTCTCTGATTTTCAAAAACCCAACATCAACTCCTTCTCTAAACTTATTTTGTATTTTGTTTTGTTTTCCTCCGTCTCACGTCTCACGTCT
>JALOMU010000057.1 GCA_025455285.1 Flavihumibacter sp. | reverse complement strand
ACTCCTCTTTACAATAATGAGTTCGGAAGCCTACCAGCTACCCAGTGTTTCCGTAAAGGAACCTGAAATGTTGCTGGCAAAGGATTTCAAGTTCAGTGGTATGATCCGAAAACGCATGACAGCTGAGCAATTTGCAGATGCAGTGGCTATGGCTTTTGAACCGCTTTATCCGGATAGCGTGATTGTAGCAAACCTGCTGCCGGATTCAGTGAGCACTATTATGTCTTTTGCCAGGGCCGCCCTGGTCAGAAACGATCCTTTTCTGACTGCATTGGGAAGGCCGGCCCGTGAAACGGTTACGACTAGCCGAAGTTCACAAGCTAACCTGATACAGGCGCTTGAGCTAACCAATGGTTCCGTATTTCATGAAGGGATCAAACGAGCTGCTTCAAACTGGATTCGTCGAAATGCTAGTTCTTCTGTACTTATTGATGAAGTTTATAAAAACGCATTGGGTAGAAAACCAATGGCCGATGAAATGAAACTGGCCACTAAGGCTCTTGGAAATAAACCCGATCAGGATGCTGTTATGGACTTTTTATGGATTATGGCGATGCATCCGGAATTTCAATTAATTTACTAGTCAAGCCCATCACGATGTCTAATTCAAAATGGAACAGGCGTAGATTTCTAAAACAATGTTCAGGTGCCAGTTTGGCTGCTATGGCTGCAGGTGCACCCATTGCCGGATGGTTACCAGGTTGTAAGCCGGTCAACAAAATCAATTCCTCCGCTGATACCGTCATTCTGCTCTGGATGGCGGGAGGAATGGCACATACTGAAACCTTTGATCCCAAAAGATACAGCCCATTTGAAAAAGGAATGGATGCCAACCGGGTGTTAAGTACATTTCCGGCAGTTCCAACCAAACTGGACGGCATCTATTTTTCAGAGGGACTGGAGAAAATTGGACAGGTAATGGACAAAGGTACCCTGATTCGATCCTACACGGCGGCGGATATGGGCCATATCCTGCATGCACGCCATCAATATCACTGGCATACCTGTTATGAACCTCCTCAAACTGTAGCGGCTCCACATATAGGTGCATGGATTGCCAATCTCCTGGGACCCAAGAATCCGGTAATCCCGGCTTTCATTGACATTGGTCAACGGTTCACCGTAGGGGAAGCAGAAGAATTAAAAGCATTTCATACGGCCGGGTTCTTAGGTAATGAATTTGGACCTTTCCTGATACCCGATCCATCGCAGGGACTGGATGCTGTTCGTCCGCCGGTAGGTATGGATGCAAAACGTTTTGAAAAAAGAAACCAGCTCTACACAGAACTGGTCAATCAAAGTCCGCTTGGTGAGTTCGGAAGTGACTATCAGAAAGAATCATTGAAGCGCTCCATGGAGCAATCGTACCGGTTGCTCAATTCTCCGGAGGCGAAAGCCTTTAATCTTAGTCTTGAACCCAAAGAATCCTACGATATCTACAATACCGGAAGGTTTGGACTGGGTTGCCTGATGGCCAAAAGACTTACCCAACAGGGTGCCCGCTTCATTAGTGTCACCACGGAGTATGAACCTTTTTTTGGTTTTGATACCCATGAAAACGGCCATACTCGTATGGCAGATATGAAAAAAATGATCGATGCACCTATTGCACAACTGATAAAAGACCTGGAGCAGTCGGGCCACCTTGACCGTACCCTGATTATTCTGGCAAGTGAATTCAGCCGGGATATGATGGTGGAAGGCAAGCCTGATTTTAAAGTTCAGGAACAGGTGGATCAGCCGGATGTATTACACGATATCAAGTTTTATGGCATGCATCGCCATTTTACTGATGCGGGTTCGGTGTTGCTTTTCGGAGGTGGCATCAAAAAAGGATTTGTATATGGTAAAACTGCTGATGAACGTCCCTGCAAGACCATTGAAAATCCTGTTCGCATCGACCAGCTGCACCAGACCATCTACCATTGCCTGGGAATACCTGAAGAAACGCAGGTAGAAATTGAACAACGACCTTTTTATACCACTCCCGATGGTAAAGGCAAAGTGATTCCCGAACTACTAATTAAAAACGCGTGAAAATTTTTGAATGCATGTATAACCGTACCGGTTTCTTCTTATTGCTGTTTGTATTGTTAGGATTCGCAGCTTGTAAAGATAAAACTCCAGAATATACTACTCCATCTGATCCTAAACTGGCAGCCTTGCAATTGCCGGAGGGGTTTCGTGCAGAACGCTTGTTTGGTCCATCTGAAAAGGGTGAAGGTTCCTGGGTGGCCATGACCTTTGATAATAAAGGACGATTGATCGCTTCTGATCAGTATGGCGGTTTGTATCGTATGAGCATTCCCGATATAGGTGATACGGCTAGCAAAGTAGTTGCAGAACCCTTGCGTGTCGATAATTTTAATTTCGGTTATGCGCATGGGTTACTCTATGCATTCAATAGTTTGTATGTAATGGTAAATCATGGCGGAGATAGCAGTTATCCCAAAAGCAGTGGGCTGTACCGGCTCCGGGATACCGATAACGATGATCAGTATGATTCCGTTACCTTATTAAAAGCATTAGAAGGAGAGGGAGAACATGGACCTCATTCTATAGTATTGGCTCCGGATCAGCAATCCCTGTATGTTATTGCCGGGAATTTCACCAAACTGCCGGATATGAAAACCTATCGCAGTTCTCCGGATGCTCAGCTGGATAATTTGATTCCTTTGCTGCGGGATCCAAATGGACATGATAATTCGGTAGGCATGCTTGGTGGGTGGATTGCTAAAGTAGATTCAACCGGTAATGACTGGGAACTCTATGCATCCGGGTTCAGAAATCCATTTGATCTTGCCTTTAATGATGCAGGTGATATGTTTACCTATGATTCCGATATGGAATGGGATATGGGTACGCCATGGTATAGGCCAACAAGAATATGTCATGTAACGAGTGGCAGTGAATTTGGCTGGCGGCCTGGCACCGCTAAATGGCATCCTTCCTTTGCTGATTCACGTCCGGCAGTTTTAAATATCGGGCAGGGTTCACCAACGAATATGGTATCCGGTAAGGATGCAGCCTTCCCGGAAAAATATCGCCAGGCCTTGTTTGCCTTCGATTGGAGTTTTGGAATAATTTATGCAATCTGGCCAACGCCATCAGGCAGCAGTTATACGGCAAAGGGGGAAGAGTTTCTTTCAGGTTCTCCCTTACCGTTAACAGATGGTGTAATTGGTCCGGATGGTGCGCTGTATTTTCTAACCGGTGGCCGGCGTCTTGAGTCTGATCTTTACAGGGTTTATTACGGTGATGGTCACCTGAAAAAGGAATCAGTTGCCAAATCAGCAATTACTCCTGAAAATGCGCTGCGTCGGGAACTGGAGGCATTTCACGTGAATCCGGATGATAAAGGCAGAACGTTGGCCTGGGCCAACCTGGATCATGCAGATGCCGGTATCCGGTTTGCAGCCAGGAAAATCCTGGAACAATCTCCGCAGGCAAGTTGGATAACCACCGTGAATGCAAGTAGCCAGCCCTCTAAACTCGTGCAGGCAACTCTTGCCATTTCCAAACAGGCAGGAACTGGTACAGATTGGGACCTTGTCAAAAACATCCTGAACAAAATTCCTTTCAGTGAATTGGATCGGCAACAGCAACTAGATCTGATTCGGGCAATTGAACTTTTTTTAAGCCGGTCTGCAAAACCAGGTGAGGCAACCAGGAAAGAATTGGCCGCATATTTTGCTTCAACTTTTCCGTTACCAAAAGAACCCTTATACAATCGCCAGCTCAGCAAACTGCTGGTTTACCTGGGAGATACCGCTGCCATTCAGAACACGCTGAAATTACTACTCGAGCCTAAGGAAGAAGGATGGGTGGAACAAGAAAATCTTACCAGTTCGGAAGACCTGATCATGCGCAACCCGGATTACGGGATGGGAATAGCAGGTACACTGGCTAAATTTCCGCCCCAAAATCAAACCTATTATGCTACGGTGCTCAGCCAGGTCGGCAAAGGAATGAACGAATCTCTGCAAAAGGAATATTTTGCCTGGTTTGCAAAAGCTTTTCAATTTCAGGGCGGACATAGTTATGCTGGTTTTATCAACCTGGCCAGAAAGCAGGCGCTACGTGGTGTTCCCCAAAACAGATTTGCTTACTTTAATGAGTTGTCCGGCGATTCCATTGCCAATCGACCCGTTGTGGCGCAATCCGGAAAAGCAGTTCAACCAAAGGGACCAGGCCGTGATTGGACAGTGGATGATGCTATGAAATATGTAGACAGCGGAATGGGTAATCGGAATTTTGAAAGAGGGCAGGGACTCTTCGTAACCAGCTTATGTGCTTCCTGCCATACCATGAAAGGGGAGGGAGGAGTTAGCGGTCCCGACCTAACGCAGTTGGGTACCCGATTCTCCTATCATGATATGCTGGAAGCGATCATTGAACCCAGTAAATCCATTTCTGATCAGTATGGTGCAACTGTTTTCTATTTGCGAACTGGCAAAACAGTAATGGGGCGTTTGATTGAAGAGGATGAAAAGGGCTATACGATTGCGCAGAATCCGTTTGCGCCTCAGGAACATCGGGTACTCGCCAAAGCAGAAGTAGTTCGAACCCGGTTATCAGAAATTTCTCCCATGTTGCCCAATATGATAAACCGTCTGAATGCAGAAGAATTAAAGGATTTACTGGCGTACCTGAAAGCAGGAGGAAACCGGGAGGATAGTTTATTCAGAACAAAATAAGATGCAGATGTATCATAGAAACGGATCGCGCTCAGCTTTTGGGCTATTAATTGGTATGGTTGCTTTGGCAGGATGTGCTACACCAGCAGCAAAAGAGGAAAAGTCGAATTTACTCTTTGATGGAGTCAGTTTTACCAATTGGGAAGGAGATACCAGCTACTGGAAAATCAGGGATGGATCTATTTTTGGAGAAGTAAGGCCGGAACATCCCTTGGAATACAATACATTTTTGGTTTATACCGGTGAATTACCAGCGAACTTTGAGTTGACATTAGAATATAGGATAAGTGAGCAGGGGAATAGTGGGGTTCAATACAGGAGCCAGGAAGTACCAGATTTGCGCTATGCACTTAAAGGATACCAGGCAGATATTGATGGCGCCAATACCTACACCGGACAAAACTATGAAGAGCGGGGTCGTGGTTTTCTGGCGAAAAGAGGAGAGTCCGTTGAATTTAAAACAGGTGTAGGACCTATTGTATTGGATAGCCTGGGTTCACAGGAGGAACTCCGGAATACGATAAAAACCAATGACTGGAATGAATTGGTGATCAAAGCAGCTGGGTTCCGCTATGAGCACTTTATCAATGGGAAAAAAATGAGTGCTTTGCTGGATGCTGACACTGTCAATAGAGCTGGTACTGGTTTACTGGGATTGCAACTCCATGTAGCACCGCAAATGTGGGTGGAGTACCGTAATATCAGGCTGAAACCGCTTCCGGCTCAATAACTCATTACATTATAGATACATTCCTCGATCTTCTTGATCTGCATTACCCTGTCAATTCCTTTAACAGAAGAGTTGCTCTGAATACGGATAGTTGTGCTGCTATCCTGTTTGAGTGAATCCAGGGCTCTGAAAATGTTTTTGCTCTGGCTGCTGAAAACGACACCCTCAGCAGTAACCTGTTTGCCGCTGAGTACACCAATCACTTCACCGTGCTGGTTGAAGATTGGTCCACCTGAGTTACCAGGGTTGGCAGAAATTGCTATTTGGTAGGTTACGGTATCTCCATTGTAACCGGTTTTGGCACTCAGGTATCCTTCATTGTAAACGATCTCGGTACGGGGATAACCAAGCGTGAAGATTTGTTCACCAAGATCCGCTTTTGCTTTGCGGATGCCATAAGGAAGATGCCGAACCGGCTCAAAACGGGGATCTTCAATTTTCAGAATAGCGATATCGGTATGATCATTAACGTGAACGGTTCTTGCCTTGAAATATTCTCCTTTTGTATTCACGATATATACAGAGTCAGCCTTCGAAACCACATGAGCCGAAGTAACCAGGTAGCCCTTTCCGTCAATCAGGAATCCGGTACCACCGAATTTTCCGGGGGTAGCCGGACGATTTGGTGCATGTTTCAGGGTATTGATTTCATTCTGGGTTTGTTTCTGGCTGATCTTAACCGTATTGATTTCTTTTTTAAGCTGCGCTATATCGGAAGGGTTGCTTTTGGGCGTGAAGTAGGTTACCAGTCCGGAAATCGCCAATGCAGTAATACCGGCAATAGAAGCGGCCAGGGCAAACACTTTTTTATACTTATCAACTAGTTGAATGACTTTTACTTTAGGTTGAACCGGTTTGATTTCACCTTTAGTTACGAGGTCATTATGGATTTCATTCAGCGTGCTCTGGAACTGTTTCCGGTTGCCAAAATTTTCCATTTGCTGGAGAAAGAGCTGATGTTCAACAACCAAATGATCAACTTCCGGGTTGGAAGCACGCAATTGTTCAAAATGCAGCTTTTCTTCCTGACTCATTTGGTGATTCAGGTAACGTTCAACGGCCTCCAGTAACTGCATGTCTTCTCTCATACTTCCAGGTTTTTATATTGGGCGAAGAATATTTTTTTCAATCGGGTAAGGCATTTATACTTCTGGGTCTTGGCATTATCGGCATTGGTATAGCCAAAAACCGAGGCGATTTCAAGCATGGATTTTTTTTGCAGGTAAAAGGCATCCAGTAAACTTCTACAGGGCTCTCCCAGGCTGTTCATTGCTTTTTCCATCAAATGAAATGCCTGGTCCTGCTGCTCAAAATGTTCCAAATCATCTTCTACTGCAATCCATGAGTCTGTTCCTTCTAATTCCGGTAGAAACCGCTGTTTTTGAGTCAGCTTTTTAAGCCAGAGTCTTCTACATATACTATAAATATATGTTTTAAGCTGGCAGCTCAATTCAAATTCGCCTGATTTCACCTTTTCATACAATACTACCATAGCCTCCTGGAAAACATCCCGGGCATCATCCACTGTTCCGTTATTATTGAGAATCAGTGCCTGAATCATTCCGAAATGCTCCCTGTAAAGGGTAGTGGTAGCGGCTCTGTCATTCCTGGCCAATCCTTCTAATAATGCTTTTTCTATCGGATCCGAAGTCACTATTCAGTATTTAATACCCAAATTAACAAATAGTAACCCTGAAAAAAATCTTGATTTTTTTTTAAGATGACAGGTTACCTTTTTTCAATTCCAGTATAAATGTCAAATCATTCATTCAAAACAAAACGAAGAACAAATGAAAAAGGTCCTGTTCGTACTGGCTATCGCCGCTTTCGCTGCTTGTAACAATGCTGCTGAAACTGCAACTGAAGCTGCTGAAGCTACTGTAGATTCTACTGTTTCTGCTGTTGAAGCTACTGCTGATAGCGCTAAAGCTTCTATCGACTCTACTACTGCTGCTGTTGTTGACAGCGCTAAAGCTGCTGTTGATTCTCTGAAAAAATAAGAATTTTCATATGGCAAGCAATCGTTAGAGGCCGTCCTGATCTCAGGATGGCATTCTTTAAACGATTGGATAAGAGGTCGTTACCTAAGGGTATCGACCTTTTTTATTGTGGTTGAGAAAAGGTATTTCTAAGGTTCTCGGATATCTACTAATGAGGAAATGAAAATATACTAATTTCTAATATTTAATGGTAACTGGGTAGAATAATTAGAATTTTTTCTATAGTTTGGCGTTAGTAGTTAACCAGATCCTTTGTCCAAAAAGTCCACTTATGAAAACAACTGTACC
>JALOMU010000056.1 GCA_025455285.1 Flavihumibacter sp. | reverse complement strand
GCGGTATCGGTGGAAGTTACCGGCTACCTATCGGTAGCAGGTAAGGGAGGAATGGAAGATGGAGTATAGAAAGATACCTCCCTTCCTTTTCTCCATCTTCCTTTCTTCCCTACTTTCGTACACTCAACTGATCCGTATACATCACCAGTTTCCAGATATCACTTCTGACCAGAGTGCGGGTTTGATCAATCTGACCACTCAGGCGTATAAAATCGATATTGTTCGGAATATTATTAAACGCTTCCTCATATTTCGGATCGATGATTGCAGCAGGATTATCAAAAAAGTTAGCGGTTACGAAGTCGAACTCAGCGTTATTAGTAAACGGCAGAAACTTTTCATACAATGCCCAATCTGTTAATGCTCCCATTTTAATGCGTTCCTGATGGATTGGATAAAATACCTGTGATTCCATCCTGACGTAATCGTCTCTTTTTCCGGCCAGGGGTTTCATGAAATCGATCTGCACAAATTTCGATACCGGTGTTTTGGGGTCAAGTCCGGCCCGGTGAACAAATATTTCTTTTCTTACCGGAACCCGATATTCCTGAAGCTGGCCAAAAAGCTGCTCAAAAGCTGGCTCTTTGGCACCTTTTATTTTACCGTAATATTCTTTCAACGAATTGGAATTATCAATCATATCGCTGAATCGGGTGGTGACCTTTACTCCAATAAAGTCATACGGTTGATGGTTTTCCGGGCTCATGACTACCTCATAAAAGTACCAGCCCTGGATGGTATTGTCGCGAACCATGGCTTCATGAATACGAAGCCCATAATTCCTTACGAGATTGAGGTAGGCTTCTGTTTTTCCCTGAGTAACTTTATACATGGTTACTTCCAGGTAGACCGGAATTTTAGGAGCCTGCGATCGAACCTGGTTGGGTAAGGCTAGCGTTACAACCAGCATTAAATTTGCGATTATGGCAAAGAGGAGACTTGGTCGGCTTGTTGTACAACAGGCGGAGCATCGTTGATGAATTGCTTCCATATACAAAGATTGAGGGTGATGAATCACTTTGAATATGGTGCGGAATAATAGGGGCGGAGCAGGTGCGGATCTGTATTAGTAAGTTACATCAATTACTGCGCATATCCATAAAAAAACCTGGCTTTAAGCCAGGTTATGAAAAACTTTCTGAACATCTTCATCCTGTTCCAGTTTGTCAACGAGTTTTAAAACTTCCTGTGCCTGCTCTTCACCGAGTTCTACGGTGTTTTGTGGAATCCATTCCACTTCAGCACTGATTGGAGTAAGGTTTTTTTCTTCCAGTGCTTTCTGCATGTTTCCAAAATCGGTGAACCCACACCGTAAGACCATTACTTCTTCTCCATTTTCTCCGGTTCCTTCTCCCAGTTCTTCCAGGCCAAAATCAATTAATTCCAGTTCCATCTCTTCTGTGTTCAATCCCTCCGGTTTCAATTTGAACACACCCATCTTCTTAAACTGAAAGCTTACGCTTCCGCTGTTTCCAAGAGCGCCATTCCCTTTATTGAAAATCGCTTTTACGTTTGCTACCGTACGTACATGGTTGTCTGTGGCTGTTTCAACCAGGATTGCTACTCCATGCGGACCGTATCCTTCATACAGGATCTCCTCATAGGCTTCCATATCCTTTCCCTGGGCGCGCTTGATGGCAGCTTCCACCCGGTCTTTCGGCATGTTTACAGATTTTGCATTCTGCATACAGCGACGAAGAGCAGGATTAGTATGCGGGTCGGCACCCCCTGTTTTTACAGCGATGGCAATCTCTTTACCAATACGGGTAAACTGTTTGGCCATGCGGTCCCATCGGGCGAACATGGTAGCTTTACGAACTTCAAAAATGCGACCCATATAATTGTATTACTGATTAGATTGATTCTTCTTATGGTCGGCAAAGGTACAATAAAGAAAAAAAAATCAGTGATCCGAATAAAAAAAAGAGACTGTCAGAATTCAGACTGACAGTCTCTTTTTGAAAATTATTCCATATTGAAACTACCCTTCAAAATCAGATTTTTTGGGGAGAATCTCACCAGGTGTATGACCGGGATCGTTGAGTTTGGAGTTTTTCTTGCCGTATAGAAAATATACCACAATACCTACTAACATCCAGATCATTGCAACTTCCAGTGTTTGTGCATCCAAAGCAAAAATCATTGCGCTACATACCAATACACCCATGATCGGTACAAAGGGTACCCAGGGGGTGCGGAAGGGACGTTTTGTTATAGGATCGCTTTTACGAAGCAGCCAAACTCCCGCACTTACAAGAACAAAGGCAAAGAGGGTGCCGAAACTGGTGAGATCACCTGCCACATGCCCAGGTACAAATGCAGCAAACAGTCCCACAAATACAAAAAGAATCCAGTTGGCTTTGTAAGGAGTTTTGAATTTCGGATGGAGCTCTCCAAATGCTTTAGGAATCAGCCCATCATTACTCATGGTAAAGAAAATCCGGCTTTGTCCCATCAGCATCACCAGGATAACAGAGGAGAATCCAGCCAGGATGGCTATCGTAACGGCGGTGGATAACCATTGATAACCGTGCATGTATTCCGAAATCGCATAAGCAACGGAAGCTTCACGGCCTTTTACTGGATCCACAAAGTCGGTCCAGGGAGCTACACCCGTTAACACATGTCCGAATAAAATATACAACACGGTACAAACCGCCAGTGAGCCCAGAATACCAATTGGCATATCGCGGGCAGGATTTTTAGCCTCCTGGGCTGCAGTACTTACTGCATCAAATCCGATAAAGGCAAAGAACACAATAGCCGCACCACCTAAGACTCCGCCCCAGCCATGTTTGAAAACTCCGGAATAATCAGCGATCGTTTTACCTGCCTGATCTTTAAATTCAGGAGTTCCTTCCGGAATTAGATAAGGAGTATGATTCGCCGGGTCAATAAACTGCCAGCCAACAACAATAAAAATCAGTACAATGGCAACCTTAATGAATACGATAATGGCATTTACCATAGCTGATTCCTGTGTTCCTTTGATCAGCAATAGTGTAAGAAGCAGCAGGATCACCAGCGCAGGTGAATTTATTATTCCCTGGTGCAGCACACCGTTTGCATCAGTGAAGCTTTCAAAGGGAGAGTGTGACCATTCATAGGGTATTCGTCCCCCCAGCAACGTATTTAAGTATTCACTCCATGCAATGGAAACCGTAGCAGCCCCCAATGCGTATTCCATGATAAGCGCCCAGCCAATGATCCAGGCGATCAACTCACCCATAGTCACATAAGAATATGCATAGGCACTTCCCGCAATGGGAATCATGGCAGCAAATTCTGCATAGCAAAGTCCGGCAAATGCGCAACCGACAGCGGCAATGATAAATGAAATTGTTACTGCTGGTCCGGCTGCCTGTCCGGCAGCTGCAGCAGTTCTTACAAACAAACCGGCGCCAATAATGGCGCCAATTCCAAGTGCTACCAGGTTGGTAGCCCCCAATGTTCGTTTTAGACCTTTTTCTGAATCAGCAGCCGAAGCCAGCAGAGCGGACAGGGATTTTTTCCTGAATAAACTCATATCAGTTTTTATTGTGTTTTGATAAGCTGTTTAGAAGGGCGTAAAATAAATAATTATTTAATTCGCAGCCGCTAAACTTTGAATGGAAGCGGATTTCGGCCGATTATTTTGGTAGCCTCAGGAATTTTTCGAATTTTCGGCCTTCCGTTCAAAAGCTTAAGCACCTAAAATGACGAAAAAGAACAGGTTGACCCTTTACATTTTGATTGCGATGGTATTGGGTATTATCGTTGGGTATATCGTTCACAAGAATGCTGCTCCTGAATTTATTGCCTCTTTTTCCGAGAAGATAAAACTGCTGACCACCATCTTTTTAAGACTGGTTCAGATGATTATTGCTCCACTTGTTTTCTCTACACTGGTAGTTGGTATTGCTAAACTAGGTGATTTGAAAACGGTTGGAAGAGTAGGGGGTAAAGCATTGCTCTGGTTTGTTACGGCTTCTTTGATTAGCCTTCTTATCGGAATGGTACTGGTGAATTTCTTTCAGCCTGGCTCCGTTATCAATTTAGGAAATGCAGATACCAGCAATGCAGCGGACCTGATTGGAAAGACAAAAGTCTTTTCACTTCAGAATTTTGTTGAACATGTGTTTCCGAAAAGCGTGATAGAAGCAATGGCAACGAATGAAATACTACAGTTGGTAGTTTTCAGTATATTTTTTGGAGTTGCAGCTACAGCCATGGGTGACTATGCAAAACCAGTAATAAAAGCTTTGGATGGTGTGGCACATATTATCCTTAAAATGGTAGGCTATGTGATGGCATTTGCTCCGCTGGGTGTATTTGGTGCGTTGGCTGCTGTAATAGCAACTAATGGTTTAAGTATATTTAGTTTTTATGGCCTTTACATGTTGTATTTCCTGATTGGAATCGCAGTTTTGTGGATGGTCTTACTTGCGGTTGGCTATTTTATTCTGGGTAACCGCGTGCCTGTGTTGCTAAAGAGAATTGCACAGCCTTTGCTGATCGCGTTCAGTACTACTTCCAGTGAAGCGGTTTTTCCGAAACTGACTGAAGAACTGGAAAGATTTGGATGTAAGGATAAAATAGTAGCGTTTATTTTGCCCCTTGGTTATAGTTTTAATCTTGATGGAAGTATGATGTACATGACTTTTGCCAGCCTTGCTATTGCGCAGGCATATGGCATCCATCTTGATCTTGGAACACAACTTACCATGCTACTGGTGCTGATGTTAACCAGTAAAGGGATTGCCGGCGTACCACGCGCTTCGCTGGTTGTTGTAACAGCAACCTGTGCCATGTTTGGTATTCCTGCTGAAGGTATTGCACTAATTTTACCAATTGACCATTTTTGTGATATGTTCCGAAGCATGACCAATGTCCTTGGAAATGCGCTGGCCACTTCTGCAGTAAGCAAGTGGGAAGGAGAATTAGAGAGTTAACGATAGAAAAAAAGACGATGAAGATGAAGAAGTTGTTTCTGCTGGTAGTTTTGATGTTCGCCGGTTGCATGCTTTTTGCGCAGACCGAAATCCGTATGCGGGTAATTAATCAGTATGAGTCCTCCGTTGGGCAATTTAGCCTGATCACCGGGGAAAGCACGAAAGAGTATGTAGCCGACAAAGAGGGATATGTTCTCCTGCCGCTGGATTCTATGATGGAGATAAAAATAACAGCCCCGATACATGACACTATTAGTTTTAGTTACGCAGGTCTTGATCCGGCAAAAACGGTGGTGCTGACCAAATCCTTCGACTGGAAGGATCTGCTCAACCCCATGTTTTACATTGTAATGGGTGGTCTTTGGATCATCCTGCTGATTGTATTTGCAGAAACCGGATTGTTCGCCGGGTTCTTTTTACCAGGCGATAGTCTGCTTTTTGTAGCCGGTATCTATAGTACCAACCTGATAAATGAGTTGTTTAAGTCTTTTGGGCTGGATTGGCAGAGAGGAGAATGGTTTGATCTTTTGCTATTGGTTACCCTGATTTCTTTTGCCGGAATTATCGGTAATACAGTAGGGTACTGGTTCGGGAGAAAGATTGGTCCCACTATGTTCCGCTGGAAAGACAATTTCTTTTTCAAGAAACATTACCTCGAACAGGCACATGAATTTTATGATAAACATGGTGGTGGTGCGATTGTGTTTGCCCGCTTCCTGCCTATCGTTCGGACCTTTGCACCCATCATAGCAGGTATTGTTGGAATGGATAAAAAGAAATTCGCGTTCTACAATATTGTGGGTTGTATCGCCTGGGTGGTGAGTATGATATTTGCGGGGCATTTTTTACAGAAATGGGTGCAGGCGCAGTTTGGCTTCGACCTGAAGGACCACCTGGAAGCGATCATCATTGTGATTGTACTGGTTACAACTGCACCTGTTTTGATTAAGCTGATCACAGGGCGGAAGAAGAAAAGTGAGACGTGAGATGTGAGAAATATGAAAATTCTGATTATACGATTTTCGTCAATTGGTGATATTGTACTAACTACTCCGGTTATACGCTGCGTTAAAAAGCAGGTGCCGGATGCAGAGGTGCATTTTTTGACCAAAAAGAGTTTTGCAACTGTTGTTAAGGCAAATCCGTATATTGATAAGCTTCATTTACTGGATGAAACACTGGATAATACAATTACCGCACTTATAGCAGAAGGGTTCGACTGGGTAATTGATCTGCACCACAATCTCCGTACTTTACGAATCAAGAAAGCGCTGAAATGTCCTTCGAAGAGTTTTAATAAACTCAATATTCAGAAGTGGTTGCTTACGAATTTCAAGCTGAATTTTCTTCCGCAAAAACATATAGTAGATCGCTACCTGGAAACCGTTTCGCACCTGGAAGTCAGAAATGATGGTGCTGGTCTGGATTATTTTATTCCTGCCAATGAAGAAATAAAACCAGCAGATTTGCCGGCTTCCCATCAACTCGGGTATATTGGTCTGGTTGTTGGGGCGGCCCATGCAACAAAACGATTGCCGCTTCATAAACTGAAAGAGTTGGTTCAACTGATTGATCATCCCCTGGTAATATTAGGCGGACCGGAAGATCGTTCAACGGGTGAAGTCCTTGCAGAACTGGACCCTTTCCGGGTGTATAATGCATGTGGTAAATTTAGTTTGAATGAATCTGCTGATCTTGTAAGAAAGGCCAAACTGATTATTACGCACGATACCGGACTCATGCATGTAGCAGCCGCTTTTCGAAAGCCGGTGATTTCGGTGTGGGGTAATACCGTACCGGCATTTGGCATGACACCTTATATCAATCAGCCGGGAGCTCCAGCTGTTTTGATTAACGGAATATCCTTGCCTGCGACAGGTAATTCAAATGGAGGAACCGATCTGGTGGAAGTTAGTGGGCTGCATTGCAGGCCCTGCTCTAAAATTGGACATGATGCCTGTCCGAAAGGGCATTTCAAGTGCATGGAACAAATCGATCTGCAGGACCTGCATAAAAAAACGCGGCAATTGCTTGCCGCGCGCTAACCATTTAAATTCTAAAAAAGGTTTCTCCTGATTTTATTTGGCAAATGCACCGGTCCATTCTCCGGCTGCATTAAATATATTAAAGCCAACCATTGAATCTTCACAGAAGAAAGTGCGGGTCCATTCATCCTGTAAATTGAAATAATTATAAGTGTTCGTACTTGTTTTAACCAGGTATCCTTTCCAGATTCCCTTGTCGTCAAAATCAAGCACAACGAACTGATTAGCGATTACGAGGTAACCGGTTAATTTATTTTCCTTATCAAACATGTAATATCCTTTCCAGTTCTGGTTGGTAAGCGGATGCAGACTGAAGGAATACATGGGATTGATACTCTGGTTATGGAGCGGACTAAAATCCTTATTGAATTTAGGATTGATGAGTTTGTTTTTATCCGGATTAATGCCCTCATTCATAGCCGGATTGATGTTCCAGTTATGTTTGGGATTGATGCGGAAATTTTTCTCGGGGTTAATACGGGGATTGTCAGCAGGGCTAATGGTCTTGTTAACCTGCGGATCGCGTTGTTTTGGCAATTCGAGGGGCTCCTGGGCGAGGACACTAATTCCCAGCACACTAAATGCTAATACGAGTAAGGGCTTGATCATGCTAGGCTTGGTAAACCGGGTATAACCCTAAGAGCTTTAAATAGGTGTTGGAGAGATAGCAGTACAAATCTAATAGAATACTCTTGCCATCAAAATAGTTGAGCTTGTTTTTTTTAAGAAATTAAAAAAAAATTCGATGAATGAATAAAAAAAGCCGCACAGGGCGGCTTTGTACTGATTTTAATCAGCTGGTTTATAAAGTTTTAAGAACATCGTTCATGGTACGAACAGCTTCTGCACTTTTGTTGAACAAAGCCTGCTCTTCATCATTCAGTCCGAATTCAACAATTTTTTCCCAGCCATTCTTTCCAATTACTACCGGAACACCCAGGCAGATATCAGAAAGGCCGTATTCACCTTCAAGGGCTACGCAGCAGGTAAATAGTTTTTTCTCATCGCGGACAATGCTTTCCACTAGTGCAGCACCTGCTGCACCTGGTGCATACCAGGCTGAAGTTCCGATCAGTTTGGTAAGTGTAGCACCGCCAACCATGGTGTCTTTAACGATTGCTTCCTGGTCGTTTTGAGAAAGGAAATTGGTAACCGGCACAGAGTTCCAGGTTGCATACCGGATCAATGGAATCATGGTAGTATCACCATGACCGCCTACCACAACTGCATTCAGGTCAGAAGGTGAGCAGTTCAGGCGTTGGCTGAGCTGGTATTTGAAACGGGCACTGTCCAATGTTCCACCCATTCCGATAATTCTGTTTTTAGCGATACCGGTTGCCTGCAATGCCAGGTAAGTCATGGTATCCATCGGGTTGGAAATAATGATAAAAATGGCGTTGGGGGAATATTTCAGAATATTTTCGCAAACGGTACGTACAATACCTGCGTTAGTGCCGATCAGTTCTTCACGGGTCATTCCTGGTTTACGGGGTATTCCGGAAGTTACCACTACCACATCGCTGCCGGCAGTTTTGCTGTAATCATTGGTGCTTCCAATAATGCGGGTATCAAATCCGAGCAAGGTAGCTGATTGCATCATGTCTTGCGCTTTACCTTCGGCTAATCCTTCTTTGATATCTAATAAAACCAGCTCTTCACAGAGTTCCTTTCTGGCAATGTTGTCTGCACAGGTAGCTCCTACGGCTCCGGCACCAACTACGGTAACTTTCATGGAAATAAAATTATGCGGTGAAATAATAATTTGCGGTGCAAAGATAGGACTTGCAACTACTTCTGGTCATTTAAAAGAAGCAAGAATGAGGTCTGTTTTGGTATTGCCTTCAAATACCGAGATCAACTGCCCCTTCTTGTCGTAAAGAGCAATAAACGGAAGGTTTCTGATCCTGAAATAGGGGGGTAGAAAATATTTCTCATCCCTACCTATATAAATGTTTTTCCATTCATTTAGTTTGAAGGACTGGTAAAATCCTTTCAACTCTTCCAGCGGCTGATAGGTTGCCAGTACAAAATTATAAGCTTTCAATTCTTCCTTTACCTGTTTCATCCAATCCATTTGCTGAAGGCAGTGGTTGCAATCCGGGCTAAAAAACATTAGGATTGTTCCCCGGTTTTTTAGCAGGTTATCGCGTTTGATTGCTTTCCCATCCAGCCCTTTCAATTCAAAAGGGGGAAGGTTTTTAAAACGTTCATAGGGGGCGGGAGTGGCGGCTGCCTGTTCCTGGGAAAAGCTGAATTCCTGTATAGTAGTTAGTAAAAGGATTATTAGAATAAATCTGCCCAATGGGTCATAGGCCTTATTTGGTATGCTGTATCGGTACATGCGTGCTTGTTGATTTTCCATAAAAATAGGCTGCCATCACCTATTAAATTCATTAACTATTTTTTTTAGAATTTAATTTGGAATTATCTACGAAAAT
>JALOMU010000055.1 GCA_025455285.1 Flavihumibacter sp. | reverse complement strand
GCGGTCAGGGAGGTTTACTTGGTATCACCCTCGATCCTGCTTTCAGCAGCAACCGGATGGTATATTGGGTGTTTGCAGAACCGATGGCCAATAATGAAAGTCTAACAGCTGTTGGAAAAGGGCGACTATCAGACAATGAATCCACTATTGAAAATGCAGTGGTGATTTATCGCGCATCGCCATCAACTTCCAAAGGCAATCTGCATTATGGTGGTCGTATTCTCTTTGATAAAACAGGTGCGCTGATTGTAAGTACAGGAGAACGTTCGGATAAATCAACACGTCCGCAGTCACAGGATCTGCAATCAGGTCTTGGTAAACTGGTTCGCATCACAACAGATGGTCAACCTGCAACCGGTAATCCATTTGCCGGACAGGCCAATGCGAGACCTGAAATTTATTCTTATGGGCATCGCAATGTGCAGAGCCTAGCCTTTCATCCACAAACCGGTGATCTTTGGGAAGCTGAATTTGGTCCGCGTGGTGGTGATGAACTGAACCTGATCCGCCCTGGTAAGAATTATGGATGGCCCACCATCAGCTATGGAATTGAATACAGTGGTGAAGCGCTGGAAGGTTCACGCACGCAAAAAGAGGGTATGGAACAACCGGTATATTACTGGGATCCTACTCTGTCTCCCAGCGGGATGACTTTCTATAGTGGTGACGCCATTCCAGAATGGAAAAATAATTTGTTTATTGGCGGATTGAGTTCCATGCATATAGCGCGACTCGTTATCAAAAACAACAAAGTGGTTGGTGAAGAAAGAATCGCTGAAGATCAGAAGGATCGTTTCCGCGATGTGCAGGCAGGTAAAGACGGCGCTTTGTATGCTGTGAGTGATGGAGGGAAGTTGTATCGTATAGCGAAGAAGTGAAAAGTGAAAGGTGAAAGGTGAAAAAACGTGAAAGGTGAAAGGTGAAAGAGGACTCCTCTTTCACCTTCTGCTTTTCACAATCTTTCACCTTTCACGTTTCACCTTTCACTTATTAATAATTTTTTTCCTCTATAGAGTCCAAAATCGTACAATAACTAACATACCGATCAAGATGAATTCGGCCATCCTGCACAGCTTCTTTCACGGCGCAGCCCGGCTCATTCATATGCAGGCAATTGTTGAACTGGCAATTGTTAAGCAGTTCCCGCATCTCCGGAAAATAATGAGATAATTCCTGCCGGCTGATGCCAACCAGACCAAGCTCTCTTATTCCGGGTGTATCTATAATCTGTCCGCCACCCGGCAAATCAAACATTTCCGCAAAAGTTGTAGTGTGCATGCCCTTTCCGCTCCAGCCACTTACTTCCTGTGTACGCAAAGCCATTTCAGGGAACAACGCATTTATGAAAGTGGATTTACCTACACCCGAATGACCACTGATCAGGGTCGTTTTATTTTTAAGGAGCAGTTTCAATTCATCCAGTCCCTGCCTTTCTTTCACACTGGTCAAAAAGACTTTATACCCGATTGCCAGATACATTTCTTCCAGTTCAGCATATTTGTCCAGCTCCTTGTCGCGGTAAATATCTGCCTTATTGAAAACAATGATAGCTGGAATATGATACGCTTCAGCTGTACACAAAAAGCGATCAATAAATCCCTGTGAAGTGCGTGGTTCTTTCAGGGTGGCAAAAATAAGTGCCTGATCCAGGTTAGATGCTACAATATGATGCTGAACTTTCTTATGTGGCGAAGTCCGGGCGATATAATTTTCACGGTCATGTATAGCCGTAATGGTAACCGATTTTTCCAGTTCATTTTCCATTTCCACTTCCACCCAGTCGCCCACTGCAATAGGATTTGTAGAAGTGATTCCTTCGATCTTGAATACTCCCTTCGCCCGGCCATTAAATGTTTGTCCGGTTTCATTTTTCAACTGATACCAACTACCGGTAGATTTATACACCCTTGCCTTCATACTTGCTGCTCTTACTGCGAAAGTACAGGTTTTGGCTTAGGGTAGTTTGCGGAAAATAGTAAGGCGAAGGATCCATTCCAGTGCCAGGAATAAAAGTGCGGCTATTGCCAGGGGAAGATAGCGATCCGTATACTGCCGAAGTGAGCTGACTTCAATGGTTGACTTCTCTAATTCATCAATTTCTTTATAAACATCTTTCAGTCCCTCATTATCTGATACCCGGAAGTATTTACCTCCCGTTTCGTTGGCAATCTGGGTCAGGAGTTTTTCATCAATATTCACCTTTTCTCTTTGCATCACCACCCTGCCTGCTCCATCCTGAACAGGAATAGGCGCATATCCTTCTGATCCCACACCAATGGTATATACTTTTATTCCCAGGTTTTTAGCGATTTCTTTGGCAGTTACTGGTGGAATTTGTCCGCCATTGTTTTCACCATCAGTCAAGAGGATGACTACTTTTGACTTGGATGTACTGAGTCGCAGCCGGTCGGCACTGGTAGCCAGGCCTGATCCGATGGCTGTACCATCTTCCAGCAATCCGCTTTGAATACCATCAATCTGGGCTTTCAGCACATTCTTATCAGTAGTGAGCGGCACCAGTGTAAAACTTTCGCCAGAAAAAATCACTACTCCTACTCTATCTGTTTTGCGACTGTCAACAAAATCAATTGCTACAGCTTTTGCAGCTTCCAGGCGGTTGGGACTGAAATCCTGTGCCAGCATGGAGCCACTGACATCCAGTGTGAGAATAATATCAACTCCTTCGCCTTTCACCCGTTCCTCATCAAAATGCGATTGAGGTCTTGCTATGGCAAGGATGATGCAGGTCAGGGACAACAGTCGCAATATAAAAGGCAGGTGCTGAAAACGAACTCTCAGAGATTTGGTACGGTGGTTCCATCCGGTAGTGGAGACCAGCATGGTGCCTTTTTTACGCCGACCAGATTTCCAATACCACCAGGCCAATGCCGGTATCAGCAGGAGTAACCAAAGCAGCCAGGGCCAGGCAAAATCAATGCTATGGAAATAATCGGCTATCAAGATCCCGGATTTTTATAATGAATTTCATCAATGATGGGCAAGGTTTTTCGGATCACTTCATATGCCTCCTCCTGCTCAGCAGCAGATGGATTGTATTTTGCAAACTTAACAGCATCGGTTAAACGAAGCGTTTGAGCCAGTTGAAATACCTGTTCCCTTGATAGATCCGATTGCACTTTCTGAACGAAACTTTCATTTCCGGCATTCGGAGCAGTAACCAGGTTACGATTTTTAAAATAGGTACGCAGGATATCATTCAGCCGGGTAAAATAAGTTTTTACGTTGGCTGAAGAACTGGCCTCTTTCAGTTCTTCCAGTTCCTTCATCGCCTGTTCCAGTGCAGAAAGCCGGGGCCCTTTAAACTCCGGTGTTACCGCGGCCTTCTTTTTATTACTGAGGAGCCAGACAAGTAATGCAATAGCAATCAGGGTTGCCGCAACCAGGATATAATTAATATACAGTGAATCCGTTTCAGGCACTTCTACAATATCTTTCAGATCGTGGTAAGGTTGGTTAGGGTCAGCCGGACTGTAATCAACCATAATCGAAATTGAATCTGTCAGGTATCGGTTATTGCCAACCGTTAGTCCGAGTTGCGGAATCACCCACCGACCGGAATCAAAAGAAGTGATTGAAAGTATTTGTTTAAACAGTATGGTGCGTGCATTATTCTGCGTATCAATCTTATTCTTTGTGATGAAGGTGAAATGAGGAAGCGTATCCAGGTTAAACCAGCCCATGGGAGTACCCTGCGGAATCTCGACATCCAGGCGAAGCTGGATGGGTTCACCAATTAGTATTTTATTGCGGTCCACTGATGCCTGTACACGAACATCCTGGGCCTGCACAGAAAACAATCCGGCAACTGTTACTAACAACCATATAATCGTGATTTTTTTCAGCATGGTATCAGGCGCGTCCAATAAAGAATTTCTGTAACACTTTAACGTAATCTTCTTTGGTAGAGATATGCAGTAAATCACACCCTGCTTTGTTGAATACCTGTTTGGTCCATTCCGTGTGCTGGAAGAAAGCATCATGATGTGATTTGCGCACCAGGAAATCGGAGGTATCAATGGTGGTGATGGCGCCCGATTCTGCATCTTCCACATCCAGTAATCCAACATCCGGCAGGTTCATATCCATGGGATCATATACCTTGATGCCTACCACATCGTGTTTTTTCCCTGCAACCCGCAAAGCATCTGCAAAATCAGGATCAAGGAAATCACTCAACAGAAATACGATGCATTTCTGACGAGTGGTATTGTTTAGAAACTTCAATGCCTGTGTGAGATTGGTTCCTTTCTTTTTCCCTTCAAGAGTAAGTAGTTCACGTACAATAAACAAACCATGGTCGCGCCCTTTTTTGGGAGGAACATAGAGCTCAATACCTTCACTAAAGAGAATCGCTCCAACTTTATCATTGTTGCTGATAGCGGAAAAGGATAACACCGCCCCGATTTCAGTAACCAGGTCTTTTTTGCGGGCATGCACGGTACCAAATAAGGAGCTGGCACTAACATCTACCAGTAAGATCACGGTAAGTTCACGCTCCTCTTCAAACAGTTTGCTGAAGGTGGCATTAAAACGTGCAGACACGTTCCAATCAATAAACCGGATATCATCACCTGCATGGTACTCACGTACTTCCTTAAACGACATACCTCTGCCCTTAAAGGCAGAATGATATTCCCCGGTAAACAAATGCCGGGTCAAGCGCTTGCTTTTAATTTCAAGCTCTTTTACTTTTTTCAGTATGTCGGATGTTGTTAGCATTTAGCCTACTTTGTTTCCTTCTTCCATTCCTCCCACTTCCATTCCTCCCTCCTTACGGCACCTGCACCGCGCCCAAAATATCCTCTATCACCTGCTCCACATTTACATTCTCTGCTTCAGCTTCGTACGTGAGTCCTACCCGATGCCTGAGCACATCCTTGGCAATCGCCTTCACATCTTCCGGAATCACGAATGCCCGTTTAGACAAATAAGCATGTGCTTTTGCAGCAAGGGCCAGGTTGATGCTTGCACGGGGAGAGCCGCCATAGGAAATCAGCGGCTCCAGTTTTGCGAGGCCATATTCGGCCGGGCGGCGGGTTGCAAATACGATGTCTATGATATATTGTTCAATTTTTTCATCCATATAGATCTGGCGTGTCAGATCCCTAGCCTCCACCAGTTCACTCATGCTTACAACCTGTTGAATAACGGGTGGTCTCATGCCCTGCACCTGTTGTCGGATAATAAGTTGTTCCTCCTGGCGACTCGGATACCCCACCACCACTTTCATAATGAAACGGTCGACCTGTGCTTCCGGCAAAGGATAGGTTCCTTCCTGTTCCAGCGGGTTTTGGGTAGCCAGTACCAGAAAGGGCTCATCCAATTTATAGGTTTGATCACCAATGGTTACCTGTCTTTCCTGCATGGCTTCCAACAGCGCACTCTGCACTTTGGCCGGAGCCCGGTTGATCTCATCTGCCAGTACGAAATTGGCAAAAATGGGTCCCCTCCGAACTACGAATTCATTTTTCTGCTGGTGGTAAATCATCGTTCCGATAACATCCGCAGGCAACAGATCCGGGGTAAACTGGATCCGGCTAAACTTTGCATGCACCGCTTGCGCCAGCGATTTGATGGTCAGGGTTTTTGCGAGTCCGGGTACCCCTTCCAGTAATACATGCCCATTGCTCAGGAGCCCGATCAATAGCCTGTCCAGCATATATTGCTGTCCTACGATCACCTGTCTCACCTCATCCCTTAAGCGGTCAATAAAGGCTGCCTGATGGCTTATTTTATCATTTAACTGCCTGATGTCATCCGATGTTGGCAACATATAGTAAATTTAAGTATGCAAAATACAACCTCAAGTTTAGCAATTCCTACGCCAATATCTGAAAATCAAGCAGTAGGGAGAATATTTTTTTGCGAAAGCAATAAAAGGCCTAAAAAAAAGTTATTAATAGCAAAATCCAACCTTATGATAAAAAGCAGGTTCCCCAACATGCTTTTATTCGGCTCTGTTCTGCTCGTTACACTCTTCTCCTGTCAGAAGAGCAATGATGACGACGGACCAAAATCAAAATCAGCCCTTCTTACTGCCAGTTTATGGAAGATTTCTTCTGTAGGCGCGGATCTTGATAAGA
The DNA here is from genome assembly GCA_025455285.1 of Flavihumibacter sp. GTDB lineage: Bacteria > Bacteroidota > Bacteroidia > Chitinophagales > Chitinophagaceae > Flavihumibacter. The sequence goes on along the minus strand of JALOMU010000055.1, from coordinate 1,621 downwards.
ATAATACGGTGGATTTACCTTATCCCCTGGAAAACTGTGAAAAAGACAATACACTGGAATTCAAAACAGATGGCACCGGCATCTCCAGGGAAGGAGCTACCAAGTGTGATCCTGCTGACCCTGATTCAGAAAATTTCACCTGGTCGTTAAAGAATAATGAAACCATTCTGAATATTGCTATTCCAGGTTCCTTTTTCTCAGGCGATGCTACAATCATCACCTTGAATGAAACCACCATGGAAGCCTATCTGGATATTACAGATCCTGATACCGGTACCGAGGTAAGAATCATTTTCAAACTCATCCATTAATAAGAACTACTGTTCCATATTTTTTTATCTGCTGATTTCATAAACAAGCCCCCGTATTTCCATATGGGGGCTATATTTTTCAACCCTTTTAACTCAGGTATTTTCCTACGATTGGCATCCTTCTGCCCACTCCAAATGCTTTCGCACTAACCCGGATAATCGGACAAAACTGATTGCGTTTGTATTCATTGGTGTTCACCAGTTTTAATACCCGCTGAACAAGACTATCGTCGATGCCCATACGAATAATATCATCCGGACTTTTTCTGCGTTCAATATACTGATACAATACTTTATCCAGTATTTCATATTCAGGCAGACTATCGCTATCTTTTTGTCCCGGGCGCAATTCTGCAGAGGGTGGCTTCACCAGGATATTGTTTGGTATGATTTCCTTCTCCCGGTTGATGAATTTAGCCAGGGCAAATACCTGCATCTTATACACATCTCCCAATACACTTAGTCCGCCTGCCATATCTCCATAGAGGGTACCATAACCGGTAGCCAGCTCACTCTTATTGGAAGTATTCAGCAAGATATATCCAAACTTATTTGAGATGGCCATTACGAGGTTCCCTCTTGTTCGGCTTTGAATATTTTCTTCGGCTATACCAAAGGGTAAGTCGCCAAATACCGGTGCAAGCGATTCCAGAAAAGCATCAAAGACCGGTTTGATTGGAATGATATCATAGGGATTTCCCAAATTCTGACTCAATGCAACTGCATCGTTCACTGAATGATCCGTTGAGAATTGGGATGGCATAAGGATAGCCCGCACATTCTCCTTACCCAATGCCTCGCAGGCAAGAGCCAGAGTAACTGCACTGTCAATACCACCACTGCTTCCAAGAATCGCTTTTTTAAATCCCATCTTGCTGAAGTAATCGCGTATGCCCAGTATCAGGGCATCATGTATCTGACGGATATTATTTTCAGCAGTCAGGTAGTTGATGATTTTTTCCGGATCCTCAATTTTTGAAACCCGCATATCCTTATCCAGCAAACGAACTACTTCATCAGGAGTTTTCTGCAGCTTATTCATTTCTTCCAGATCCACTACCAACAGGTCCTCCTCAAAGTATTTCCCTTCTTTTACCATTTCACCGGATGCTGCATACACCAGGCTTCCACCATCAAAAACGATCTCGGTTTGTGAACCCACACAGTTCACATAAAACATAGGCAATTGATACCTGCGAATATTTGCTTTTACCACTTCCTTACGATCTTCATCATGATCGTAATCAAAGGGCGATGCTGATATATTGATCATCAGATCAGGCTGCTGCCCGATTAACTGATCCATCGGA
>JALOMU010000054.1 GCA_025455285.1 Flavihumibacter sp. | reverse complement strand
AGGGCAATCCCTCAATTTTGGTTTAGGCAACCTGGACAAGTTTGCCTGGGTGGGTGGTTTTTCATCTGCCCCCAACACCAAAAAACCGGAAGATTTAATTCCCGATCCAGCAAAAGCTACACATATGCTTAAGTTACTCTGGATTTCCTGTGGCGACAAAGACCGGTTGCTGAGTTTCAGCCAGCAAACGCATGAGTATCTGCAACAGCATAAAGTACCGCACCAATTTCAGATAGAACCAGGTGATCACGATTTCAAAGTTTGGAAAAATGGGCTTTACCAATTTGCTCAATTAGTTTTCTAAGAAAATGCTCAACCAATTCAGCAACCAACTATTGCTTTTGCTACTGCTTGTAATTTGTGGAAAACCTGCGCAAACTCAGGGAAGAGCAACCAATCCGATTATATATGCGGATGTTCCGGACCTGTCCATGATTCGGGTTGGCAATGCTTATTATATGAGCAGCACAACCATGCATATGAGTCCGGGTGTACCTATCATGAAGTCAATTGATCTGGTCAACTGGAGACTTGTAAACTATGCATATGATACCCTAGCTGATGTTGATGCATTAAATCTTCAAAATGGTAAAAATGCTTATGGAGTTGGTTCCTGGGCAAGCAGTTTACGATACCACAAAGGACTTTTTTACGTAACCACTTTTGCTTCAACCACCGGAAAAACATATATATATACTACACCTGATATTGAAAAGGGCCCCTGGAAAAGAATTCAGTTTCAACCCAGTTTGCACGATCATACACTATTCTTTGATGATGATGGTAAAGCCTATATGCTTTATGGCAATGGCAAACTCAGCCTTGTTGAACTAAAGACTGATCTGTCTGGTATAGAGCCAGCAGGTATTCATCAGGTGGTGATTGAAAATGCAAGCCTTCCAGCCGGCACAACTATCGGATTGGGAGCTGAGGGATCACAATTATACAAGCTCAATGGATATTCAGATGGCACCGGTATAGTAGCACCAGTAGGGTGAATGAGCTACCTTAGAGGTCAAAATTTACAACCCATGCGCTGGACCCCACTGATCTTTTTTGCCATTTTATTCAGCGCCTGTACAAACCCGGTCAATCAACAACTTCCAAGCGTAACGATCCTGAAACAGGAAAACATTGTAGACAGTCCGCCTTTTGCCAGCTGTCATGCATCTACGATTGTTGATATTCCCGGTAACCGCCTGCTGGCCGCCTGGTTCGCAGGTCCGCATGAATCACATAAGGAAGTGCTTATCTATACTGCCATCCATGAAAACGGAACCTGGAGCCAATCCCAGGCCGTTGCAGACGGAATTATTAATGACACGCTTCGATATCCAACATGGAATCCTGTATTGTTCCGCACGCAATCCGGTAAACTTGCGCTGTTTTATAAAGTGGGGCCTAACCCACGCGAATGGTGGGGCGAATACAAAATCTCCAATGATGAGGGCAAAACCTGGTCAGCTGCAGTCAAACTACCTGAAGGCATCCTGGGGCCAATTAAGAACAAACCCATACAATTGAAAGATGGATCTATTCTGCACCCATCGAGCACTGAAAGCCTGGACGAAAAAATATGGCATATCCATCTTGAAAAATCTGATAATAACTTCCAGAATTGGAGTCGCATCAACATCAATAACGATAGTTTCGGTGTAATCCAACCCAGTATCCTTACCTATCCTAACGGTGATCTGCAGTTGCTATCCAGGAGTCGTCAGAATTATATCATCCAAACCTGGTCGAAAGACAATGGAGCTACCTGGGGGCCTCTTTCCAAAACCAGTCTTCCCAACCCGAATGCAGGTTCAGATGCCGTAACCCTTCACAATGGCTGGCAATTACTCGTTTACAATCCGCTTCCTGCCGGCAAAGACTGGTGGAATGGCAGAAACCGGCTCAATGTAGCCGTGTCAAAGGACGGTAACGGTTGGCAGGATATCCTTAAACTGGAAAATCATCCGGAAGGTGAATACAGTTATCCCGCGGTTATACAAGACCGTGACAACATTGTACATATCACTTACACACTTGACCGAAAAAACATCCGCTACGTTTCCCTCCAGGTACAATAAAATGCCCCCTTGTATGCACAAGAGGGCCGGATCTCACCTTCTGGTATGTGGATCACTACTTATTTTACCAGGAAAGGAATTGCCTGCAATCCGCATTTCAATGTATACATGCCTTTAGAAAGCATAGATAGATCCAGTCTGTTTAACCCTGCTTTTCCATCGGTCTTATAAACAGGAATACCCGCCTGGTTAAACACCTGAATTAATCCTGCTGTTTCCATTTGCACGGTTAATTGCCCTGCTGTTACCGGGTTTGGATAAACACTTAATACAGCATCGGCATCCAGTTTAATTGCCAGTACTTTACTGAATCGGGTCCTTCCATTCTGATCACGTTGCATGATCCGGTAATGATTGACTCCGGAAACCGGTTTTACATGTTCAAACTGGTAGCGTTGTATAGTTTGCGAATTGTTATTTGATAATACAGAACCAATGGTTGTCCATGCTGTTCCGGATACACTATGCTGCACCAGATAATCCTGCGTGTTGTGTTCTGCAAAAGTTTCCCAATTCAGCAACACTGATTTCTTCAATCGACTGGCAGTAAAACTTTTCCAATCTGCAGGTAATGAAATCATCGCATCGCCAATGGCAAAGGGCGAAAAACTTCCGGTATAACCAGAATAGGTTAAACTGTTTGTACCTGCTATTATTCCAGTTAGGGGCTGTTTATTCCAACTATTGTTTTCAAAATGATACAAGGCTGGAGTAACAAGATTAATTGCTTCATCTTCATTCCAGTAAAATGTAAAATCTAATCCATCCCCTCCATTTGCATTGGCTTTACTGATATCCCAGGTACGCTTTACTCTTGGAACATCGGACACAGTTCCATCTGAACCATTAAGGTATACTTCATCCACTACACGAACTGAAATCTCATCTGCCAATCCCGTATTATTGGTAATTCGAATCGGATTATAACTGCTGTTACCAACCGGATAAACGGCGCTAACTCCAGGCGCTACCCTAATCATAAGTTTACCACTACCATTCGTAATGATATGATTTTGGGCATTACCTCCAACCACTCCATTAATTGTCAAATTATGATTACCTAAAACAATTTTACGATTGGAACCGGCGAAATCAATGGTACCCAAAACATAGTCGGTATCCAATTCCATATCATTGGAGGCGGATGAACTGATTAGCACATCCGACCCACGCAACGGCTTATTGCCGCAGTCCCAGTTGGTTGATTGCTGTGCCTGTCGGTTCGACCCGCCCTGCCACTTAAACCGGTTCGTACCCAATATAGTTACTGTTCCTTCCGATGAATAGGCAGTGCCGCAAGCACCATTTGTCAATACTGCCCTGTATTTTCGGGTAGATGATACTCCGTTATAGGTTAATGTAGAAGTAGTATTGGCCACATCTGTCCAGATGATACCTCCATCTGTCGAATACTGCCATTTCTGGATGGTACCGGTATGACCGGTTAACTGGAGACTTCCCGAATTCGAGCTTCCGCAATGCTCCCTGCCCGAAACCGAACCTCCTACTGGTGAAGTACCTGAACTAACAGTTATCGTGTATGCTGCACTATTGGTTGTATTACTGCATCCACTCGCCTTTACAGTGGCTCTGAAATAATAGGTTCCAATAGAAGCCAATACCTGGCTGATACTTGCTTCCGTACTCGAAATGGTTGTTACGCCACTTGAAAAATCCGAGCTGGCAGATCGTTGCCAGTGCGTGATTTCACCTGTATAGCCATAGATCGTAAGCTGGACGGTACCACCTGGACAAATAGTATTATTTTGGGCAACAATATTTCCTGATTCCAAAGCTTTAACATAGATCGGAGTAGCAGCCGTTGCAAGACCGGTACAACCTGAATTTGAGTTAACAATTGCCCTGTAATAACGGGTCTGGGAAATATTGGATACAGTAAGTGTAGTTGAGGTACTTGATACGGAAGTTCCGGATGTTAAAAAATTATCCAGGGAATATTCCCAACGAACCACAGAACCACTCAACCCGGTTAAGCTAAGTACAGTACTATTGATTCCGGAGCATACTGTAGTATTGCCCCCTGAAATGGTACCCGATGGAGCATTATTGATAGTTATCTTTTTGGTAAACACAACCTGGGAGTGCGACTGATCTCCAGGCATTCCACCATATTCAATAATGCTGGCAATGGACTGGCCGTTGGCGAAATCATTCCATCTTCCATTACTCCCGATTAAATGACCATAATCCTCTTCACCAGGATTGGAAGTTGTAAATCCAGGCCAGTCGTTGGGCTCACTGTTATCCCAGTTATTGTATCGGTTGTTAACAGGGGAAACGCCACCAGATTGCCAGGCATTCTGACTGGTAAACATAGTTCCGCGCTCCGGACCTGTTACCCAGTGATATTTGCCATCTGAGGCACTTTGATTCGCATATTTAGAATAACCTGCAGCGGAATTTACAGCAGTAAAATTATCCGAAGCACCTATCCAGGCATTCACGTTTACAATACGATAAATAAAACTGTTTTCCGCCTGTGATGTAATCGTTACCAGATAACCCTGTCTTCCAAAATAGGATTGTGTCTGCGCATAATCACGGGCACTCGTCCAGTTAGCCCCCGTAGAACGTAATTCATAAAAATGATCATTTAACGGGTTGAAATACCGCTTACCAACAGTGAAGCTTACCTTTCGGCTTTCAGGGTTACAAACAGCAGAAGTGGTTCTTAATGTAACTCTTCTCAGCAGCTCCTGCCATACATCAGCAGTAGCAATTCCAGCAAACTCCAGCGAGCGGCTTGTAGTATTAAAACTCCCTGCGGTTATACCAGATGGCAAAGAACCATTGTAACTTAGGATATCACCTGAGGTATAACTATCGGTAATAGAAACAGTAAAATCTTTAAGTGTTCCATTCGATATAATCTCAAGTTCAGGATCAACAACAGTAGCCAGATTATTGGTAATTATATTTACGGCTGAACTACCGGTAACGTTTACAGTGCTGGCTGTTTGACTATACATAATATGATGCAGCAGAAGCAGCGAAAGAAAAAAGAGTACGGTTCTTTTCATACGGTGGATTTCATTTAGGGTGAGGTAAAAATAGAAGGGGCTTTGTCCACCTGCAATAATAGAAAACACTTAAAACGTGTTATTTTGACCTTTATCAAACTTATTTGTAGGTGCATACCTTTAGTAGCTAAAGAAAAGCACTTAGAAAAGAGCAAAAAAAAATCCGGTTTATTACCGGATAAAAAACTGTTTTACTTCATCTCCTGCCTTGACCTGGTATAAACCTGTCGGAAGATCACTGACATATAATTTAGATTTACCGGCTTTACAATGTTTTTGCATAACCGCTTTACCATGCCTGGTAAAAATTGTCACATCCGAATCTGCACTCATCTGAAGATTCAGGATACCATTGATAACCGGGTTAGGATAAATTTTCAATGGAATGGTTTCTTCAAATTCTATTTGTACCACCCGGCTAAACTGTGCCCTGCCGGTTTCATTAACCAGCACCACACGATAAAAATTAGTACCCGCTACTGGTTCATTGTGAAGGTATTTATACGTTTTAATCGTACCACTCTGGCCACTTGCAGGCACAGATCCAACAAGTGTCCAGGCTTGTCCCCCTACACTATGTTGTATCATAAACTCCTTGGAATTATACTCTGCAAATGTTTCCCAATTCAATGCAATCTGGTCCTTGTACTGATAAGCTGAAATCTGTTTCCAGTCATCAGGTACCTGCGCAAGAGAAACCTGCATCAAAAAAATGGCTGCGAAGGTTAGCCAGGTAATGATCCGGGGTGGTTTATTCATATGGGATTATTGAACAGTGTACTAAAATATACCCGGGATCAAAAACCTGCAATAGTAGAAACCCCTTATTTACTAAAACCTTCCCTTATTCGAATTATTTCGACAGACTATCGTAAGGCCCAAAGACCGCTTTTACCTTTGCTTCTTCCCGCTGGTCATCCAATATAATCACATAATACTGGCTTCCACCTGGTAATACCCGAACCAGGATATGGCCTTGCTGGCTTTTATATGACCGGTCAATCAATGGGCCAATCACATGCCGGTTGGCTTCCAGCATATTGGTGGCAAATAAATCCCGTGGACCATTGTACAAATACGGACTCACCATACGCACCAAAACTTCATGACCGGGATGATCTGCCGACCAGCTCTGTCCAATCCACACCCTCGGTTGCAATGTCTTCACCTGGAATTCATTGACCGCATCCCGGTTCCCATGGTGATCCAACGTTGCTACATCCACTTTTCCGGTTACCTTGGCCATGGGCGTTTCAACATCCCGCCAGTTTTGATTTCCATAAAAAAGAGTACCGGGATTGTCGCCTCCTGTGTAATACCGAAACCCGCCATATTCTATGAGGATTGCGAGACTCATGCTGTTCTCATCCGGCCAGGTAACTGGTAATTGCGGATGCGCGGGAGGAAAATGATCCACAGCCAAACTATCCTGCCCGCTCCAGATCAGTCCATTAGCTTTTAGATTACGTACCCTGAATTGCGGATAGGCCTCTCTGCTATACTGCAGGCGAACCTGGTTAACCGAACCTGCTTCCAAGGTAGCAGCGCTCATCCCGCTTTTAACGCCAAATTCAATAAAGCGCCAGTAGTTCTCCATGGTTCTGCGATAGGGTGTATCATTCTTACCAACCTGCTCCAGCCAGCGGTTTTTTGCTACTGGGTAATTATAGTCCGGATAACCCCTGTCCAGTAACATTTTCACCGGAATAAGACTGGCCACGCCGGTTATACCCGTGAGTCCGAATCCCCCCTTCTTATGTAAGGGCATTTCCGGATACCAGGCACCAAAATGATCGTCATGAAAATGTGTGATCAATGCATAATCCAATACCGGCTTTGATTTAGGATGAAAACGCTGTATATAGGAAGCAATCCACTCATATGGCTTTTTGCTATCATTTGGAACAATAACACTATTCCTGGGCGTAAAAACCCGGCCGTCGTGAATATCCATCTCTCCCGCATCCAACAACATCGTGGTGCCATCTGGTAATACATAAAAGGCGGCGCTCCCTCTCCCTGTATTGACATGATGCATATCCAGGTAACCTTCTTTCCAGGCAGGTAACTCAGCACCTGGCTGGGCAACCTGCGAAAGCAAACCTTGCGTATAACATAACACACCTAATAACAAGAAATAATTCAACCGCATATAGTTGCTATTAAAGTTCAACGATCCTGCCCGTACGCACTGATTCGTCACAGGCAAATGCAATGCGCAAACTATTCACCGCGTCTTCCATATGATCCGTCAGATCAAGGTCGGTCTGTATCGCTTGTAAGAAATAAGCCTGCTCGCGATTGCATAATTCCTGGTGATCCGGTTCATCTTCCAGGTCCACCCACTTATCTTCTTTAACAAAGCGGCCATCTGCAGTCAGATCTGCTGAATGTATACGAATGGATTCGGTTTTGGTATGGGAGGATACATCATCCGATTGACCTTCCGCACTAGCTGTTTTCGCTACAATGGATACAGATCCTTTGGGGCCAATCACATCTTTTACAAAAAAAGCAGTCTCACTGATCATTGGTCCCCACCCTGCTTCATACCAGCCAACCGATCCATCTTCAAAACGGATTTGCAATTGACCATAGTTGTAATTATTATCCGGAATTTCATTTGTCAA
>JALOMU010000053.1 GCA_025455285.1 Flavihumibacter sp. | reverse complement strand
TCTTATAGTTTATGAATCTTCAAGTTTTGATAGAAGACGGATGGCTTCAAGGGCAGGTTTGGGATCATGGACACGAAGAATGGCGGCACCTTTCTGAAGTGCAACCGTGTTGAGCACCGAGGATCCGTTCAGGGCTGCGTCGGCAGTAATGCCCAGGGTTTTAGTGATCATGGATTTACGGGAAAGTCCTGCCAGCAGGGGAAGTCCAAATACTTGTAGTTCCTCCAATCTGTTCAATAATTTGAAATTGTGTTCAATCGTTTTGGCGAAACCAAAACCAGGGTCAAGAATCAAATCCGTAATTCCCGCTGCTCTGCAGGCAGCAATCCTTTCCCTGAAAAAACCAGAGAGTTCCAGTAGCAAATCATCATAATGTGCCAGCGATTGCATGGTTTGAGGAGTCCCCTTCATGTGCATTCCGATAAAAGGTAAACCGCTTTTAGCAACTACCGGAATCATTTCAGGGTCCAGCCTGCCAAAACTAATATCATTGATCAGGTGCACCCCTGCTTCATACGCCTTTTGTGCAACGGAAGCATGAAAGGTATCTACTGAAAAATAAGCCTTGGGAAAATGTTCTATAAGGGTAGGTAAAATGGGAGCTAGTCTTGCCCATTCTTCATCCGCTGTTAAATAAGTACTGCCAGGCCTTGTACTTTGTGCCCCGATATCCAGTAAATGAGCACCTGCTGTCAATAGTTCCTCAGCTTTAAGCAATACGGCATCCAGCTGAGCCGATCGGCTTTCCGCATAGAAGGAATCCGGTGTAAGATTAATGATCCCCATAACAACAGGCTGATCCAATACCAGTAAACGTCCTCTGCAATTCAGGGTATACATGCTCGTGAATCCTTATTTTTGAACGATAAAGATGAACATTTTATTCGAACCCATGTCCAATACAACAGCACAGTACAATGAAGTGATCGGGGAATGCAAAGGGATATTTATTCATAAAACCCGTGACTACGGTACTTCCTGGCGGGTTTACCGTCCGATTTCGGTTGTTGACCAGATCTATATAAAGGCCAAACGGATTCGCACCATCCAGGAAAATAAAAAACAACTGGTGGGTGATAGCATCCAGTCCGAATTTATGGGCATACTGAACTATGCTGTAATCGGGCTTATGCAATTGCAACTGGCCGGAGATCCGGAAGAAATCCTGGTTACTGAAAGAGTAACAGAACTTTACGACGACCAGGTGAATCGGGCGCGCTCCCTTATGGCACAGAAAAATCACGATTATGGAGAAGCCTGGAGAGATATGAGTCAGGAAAGTTTTACGGATCTTATCCTGGCCAAATTGATGCGGATCCGGCAGATTCTGGCAAACGACGGACAAACCATTATCAGCGAAGGCATTGATGCTAACTATCTCGACATCTTCAATTATGCGGCATTTGCACTGATCCTTTTAAAGGAAGGAAAACACTAAGAAATTATGAAACTCATCCTAACTATTACCCGCTATATTGTCGGACTCCTGTTTATATTTTCAGGACTCGTAAAAGCCAATGACCCACTCGGGCTCAGTTATAAAATGCAGGAGTTTTTTGAAGTATGGGGACTACATCAGTTGAATGATTTCACGCTGGCCTTTTCCATATTAATGATCGCTTTTGAGATCATTGCGGGGGTGGCGGTCATCATCGGTTGGCAGATGCGGTTATTTAGCTGGCTTCTTTTATTATTGATCATTTTTTTTACCTTCTTAACCGGATACGCCCTTTTCTCCGGAAAGATCAAAACCTGTGGCTGTTTTGGTGATTGCATTCCATTAACAGCAGATCAATCCTTTATTAAAGACCTGCTGCTGCTGGGACTGATTTTATTGCTTTTTGTAAACAGGAACCGGATTGTTACGGCGATGCGTACCCGAAATTCAATCATCGCTTTGGCCATCACCACTTTTTTCAGTTTTGGCCTGCAATGGTATGTATTGAACTTTCTTCCGATTGTGGATTGTCTGCCCTATAAAAAAGGAGCCCGGATTGAAGAACAGTTGAAAATACCGGCAGGTGCCATTCCGGATAGTACAGTTATCACTTTTGTTTATACTAAAGGCGGACAGGAAATTGAGTTTACAGCAGATCAGTTTCCGGATGATTTCGATGAATCCGTCTACACTTTTGTTCGCAGATATGATAAGTTGATACGTAAAGGTAATGCAGAACCGAAAATTAAGGACTTTGTACTACTTGCGCCCAGCGGAGCTGATACCACCAGCGCCATTATCAAACAATCCGGTGAAATGTACTGGCTGTTTATTCAGGCATTGAATGAAACCGACAAACCCGCTATCCTCGAACAATTGATTAAGTTGAAAAAGGATACGGAAAAGACGGGTAAACCAGTATATGTGATCACCTCCATGGCGGGTGAGGTAGAACCCTTGCTTGCCACAGTAGAAACGCCGGTTTTACTGCTTCGTTGTGATGCAGTGGCAGTAAAAACAGCCGCCCGCTATCCGGTCACACTGTATGTTTTACAGGATGGAGTAGTTAAGGGGAAGAAGGCTGTGAGGTGAGTATGGAAGATGGAGGAAAGGAGGAAAGGAAGAAAGGAAGAAAGGAGACGGGAGACGGAATATGTTCAGGTATATACTCAATAAAATATTTTATGGGGGGCTGGTGCTACTGGGGGTAGTAGTGCTTGTCTTTTTCCTGTTCCAGGGATTTGGAGATCCTTCGCGTCTTGTAATGGGACAAAGAGCCGATCAGGCTACCCAGGAAAATATTCGTCGTGATCTCTACCTGGATCAACCCAAATGGAAGCAATTCCTGGGATACCTGAATGATGTTTCTCCAATCGGATTACATACAAAGGAGGAAATTCAGCGAAAAAAGTTGAAAGGATTTTTCCTGGATATCGGAACCCGCCAACTTGGGTTAAAACGCCCTTATTTGCGCACCTCCTATCAGAGCAGGAGAGAAGTTGGTTCTATCATTGCGGAAGCTTTGCCAGGTACCCTGATGCTGGCAGTTGCAGCCATGTTGTTTGCAACTGTGACAGGAATTTCCCTGGGTGTCTTAGCTGCTCTAAAAAAAGGTACCTGGCTCGATACTACCACTATTTTTACCAGCATTTTGGGAATTTCAGCACCCTCTTTTTTTATGGCGATCGCAATTGCCTATCTATTTGGTTTTGTATGGAATCAATATACCGGCCTGCATATGACGGGTTCCTGGTTTGACCTGGATACCGAAACAGGTAAACCGTATTTAAGTCTGGCAAACCTGATACTTCCAGCACTGACACTTGGGATTCGTCCGCTGGCAATAATTGCCCAGTTAACAAGGGCATCTTTACTGGATGTGCTGGAGCAGGACTTTATTCGTACTGCCCGTGCAAAGGGATTATCCGAACGAAAAATAATCTGGAAACATGGGCTGCGTAACGCACTGAATCCTGTTTTAACAGCTATCACCGGCTGGTTCGCGGAATTGCTGGCCGGCGCTTTCTTTGTTGAATACATTTTCGGATGGAAGGGATTGGGAAAACTGACGGTAGATGCTCTGGAAAAACTCGATTTCCCTGTTGTAATGGGTGCTGTACTGGTATCCGCTGCTTTTTTTGTATTGGTGAATATTCTGGCAGATCTCCTATATGGATGGGTGGACCCAAGAGCCCGTATCAGTTGAGTTTATTGAATGATCACTTCCTTAATGATCTTTTCTCCCAATGCTTCATTCACCCGGTTGACGATATGTTCTTTTTGAAAGAGTAATTCCTGTTTAAGTGGCGCTACCGAAGTACTGATATAAAGTTTATCACCATAGATTTTAATACTTTCTGTATAGCGCGCTACCGTTTTACCCATGATCTGTTCCCACACATCCGTGATCTGCAAGGCCTGCACAGAACCTTTTAACCGGCTCTTCTGCAAAAACTGCTGAATTGCTTCTCCCAATGAAAATTCACCCATGAAGCAAAGATAGGTTTCGAACCGATTCGGAAAGCGAAATACCCCTTTCAGCTAAATATGTAAAATTTAAACAATTCGACTAGTTGTTGATGCAACTAATCAGGAACTAGTCGCATCTTTGTGGTGTTATTGGTCCCGTTTTTATATCCATCCTGGAGAAGTAAGAAGTAGGAACTGTGAATTTAGAAGTAGGAAATATTATTTCTGGTTAGTGGCAGAAGGGTTTGGCAGGGAGGGAATGAAATCCCTCCTTTTGCCAAACAAATCGTGGAAAACCAAATTTCTGTATCCTGATTTCAAAAGGGAAATCCGTACCCAATTTTTTACCCGGCTGCAAGGTATTTATATAACTATCCCAGCCAGAGATTCAGCAATGCATAGCTATTCCGTACAGCGAATTTCCTGAAACCTTGTACCCAACCTGTCAAAGCTTTCCTTTAATCGTTCAGAATGGGTATCCGACACGAATACCTGACCGTCGTTTGCCAAGCATACCTCCTGTAAGAGGTTGTGCATTCGTTCGGCATCCAGTTTTTCAAATACATCATCAAGCAGCAGGAGAGGGGCAAATCCCTTTTTCTCTTTTAATAGCTGAAACTCCGCCAGTTTCAGGGAAAAGAGCAGGCTTTTTCGTTGTCCCTGGGAGGCCGTTTGTCGAAAAGGCTGGTCCCCAAGCAACATGCCGATATCGTCGCGATGAATACCCGCCTGTGTTCTGCCACTGGCAAGATCCCGATGGCGGTTCATTTTCAGCAAATCCCCCATTGAGCCTGACTGAAGCGGGCTTTCATATTTTAGATTAAGTGCATACCTGTTGCCAGCAATGGAGCCATATCGCTCCATTGAACGCGCTAGCAAATCAGTGCAGTAGTGGCTTCTTTTATCAAATACATACTGAGCGGGCTGAATCAATTGCTGGTCCAGGATATCCAGCAATGCTGGCTCTTGTCGTCCGGTTTCAAGCTGTTGCTTCAACAAACTGTTACGTTGCTGCAGCAGTTTATTGTATTTCATGAGTTCCTGAAGATAAACAGCATCGACCTGAGACAGGAGGGCATCCAGAAATCTTCGTCTTTCTTCACTGCCTTCGAGTATGATCTGAACATCATCCGGTGCAATAAAAACAGCTGGAAACTGACCAATATGATCGGATAATCGATCATAGGGCTGGCCATCTACCGAAAAGGTTTTTTTTCCGTTTTCCCGGATTACACCGGTCACTTCAATGGATTTTCCGGCACGAATAAAATTACCTGCGACTCTTAATCCCTGCGCGCCGTGCAGCACCAGGTTGGCATCAGAGCGCTGAAAATAACTTTTGGTAAAACATAGGAAATAAATGGCGTCCAGCAGGTTGGTTTTTCCAATCCCGTTTCGCCCGCTGATCGCAACGATACGGTCCCGGAAGGCCCATTGGGCCATCGCATAGTTTTTAAACTGATAGATCGATATGGATTCAAGCTGCAGCAAGATGGATGCAATATTACACCCTTTAACTGCTTGGTTAGCTGAATTTTCCCTTATCTTTGCCCGTCTCAAAACTTAACAAGTGGCAACAAAATTTTCAAAGGAGACCTATCTCTACTGGTATGAGCTGATGCAGCTGATCCGCCAGTTTGAACTGAAGGCTGAAGAGAAATACAAAATGGAAGGTAAAATCCGTGGTTTCTTCCATGCTTATATTGGACAGGAAGCTATTGCTGCCGGATGTATGACTGCTACCAAGGCAGAGGATGCTTTTATCACGGCGTATCGTGATCATGGTCTGGCACTGGCCAAAGGTATCAGTGCCAAAGCCTGTATGGCCGAACTCTATGGAAAAGCCACTGGTTGTGCCAAGGGAAAAGGTGGTTCCATGCACTTCTTTGGCATTAAGGAACGCTTCTTTGGTGGTCATGGTATTGTAGGAGCCCAGATCGGTACGGGTGCCGGTATCGCTTTCGCTGAAAAATACAAAGGAACAGACGCTGTTTGCCTGACATTCTTCGGGGATGGTGCTGCCCGCCAGGGTATCCTGCATGAAACCTTTAACCTGGCCATGCTTTGGAAAATCCCTGTGATTTTCATCTGTGAAAACAATAATTATGCGATGGGTACCTCTGTTGAGCGTACCTCGAACGTTCATGATATCTACAAACTGGCGGATGCTTACGAAATGCCGGCTGATTCGATCGACGGTATGAGTCCGGAAGCAGTACACGAAAGTGTTGCCAGAGCGGTTAAGCGTGCCCGTGAGGGTGACGGTCCGACCCTGATCGAAATAAAAACATACCGTTATAAAGGCCATTCTATCTCTGATCCACAGAAATACCGCACAAAGGAAGAAGTGGAAGAATACAAACAGAGAGATCCTATTGAAATGGTGAAAAAAACACTGCTTGACAACAAATTTGCCACTGCAGAAGAAATTGCGGCTATTGACAAACGTGTTGAACAGGAGGTTGAAGAATCTGTGAAATTTGCTGAAGAAAGTCCCTGGCCTGACGACAGCGAGGTATTGAAAGACATTTATGTGGATCAGAATTATCCTTTTATCGTAGACTAACAGAATATAACTAAAAAATGGCGGAAAATACGAATGTACCGGTACAGCCGGATGCCTCAACGGAGGTGGTAGATAAGGTTACTGGATTTTGGCAGAAGAACAGTAAAAACATCCTGATTGGATTAACTGCGGTCATCGTGGTGGCAGGTGGAATCGTAGGGTACAAATACCTGGTTGCCGAGCCAAAGGAAAAAAGTGCCAATGATGCTATTTTCAGAGCACAGCAATATTTTCAGCAGGATTCTCTGGCACTGGCGTTGAATGGAGATGCGACCAATCCGGGTTTCCTGAAGATCATGGACAAATACAGTGGCACTAAAGCGGCCAAACTGGCTCATTTTTATGCCGGTGCGATTTATTTGAAGCAGGGTGATTTCGCCAACGCAGAAAAACACCTGAAGGATTTTTCTACCTCTTCTTTACAAATTAGTGCAAGGGCTAAATCCTTATTAGCTGATACCTATGCTGAGCAGGGTAAAAAAGAAGAAGCTGCCAAACTTTATCGCGAAGCAGCTGCTATTTTTGAAAAAGATGAATTCAATTCTGCTGAATACCTTTTCCGCAGTGGTTATCTCTATGAGAGCCTTGGCAAAAACAAAGAAGCGATTGAATCTTATAAATTGATCAAAGAAAAATATCCTCGTTCCGAAAGAGGATTTGAGGTGGATAAATACCTGGCGCGACTGGGAGAATTATAATCAATATGGCAGCAACTGGAAATACCAATGTTGTAAAGATACCAGCAGGCATCCTACCCAAGGATGCCTGTGTTGTTCTGGTAAGAACAGAATGGAATGATTCTATTGTAGGTGAATTGGAAACCGGCGCCCGCAAAGTGCTGGCTGAACAGGGAATCGATAAGGTAACCACTATCACCGTTCCGGGTGCAGTGGAAATCGCCTTTGCGATTCGTGCTTACTGGGAAGCCAAAAAGTATTGGGATGATCGTCCGCATGCTTTCATCGCACTTGGTTGTGTGATAAAAGGAGATACGCCGCATTTCGATTTTGTTTGTAAAGCTGCAACGGATGGTGTGGTATTACTCAATAATGAACTTCCCGTTCCAACCATTTTTGGCGTACTCACCGTATTAAATGAAGAGCAGGCCATGGAAAGACTCGGCGGTCCCCATGGGCACAAAGGAGAAGAGGCCGCTATCACTGCCCTGAAAATGATTGCTCTGCAACGCAGTTTTAAAAAATAGAGATTGTGAGAGTACAGTTGTTCATTCCCTGTTTTGTGGATCAGTTGTTTCCCTCAACGGCCCTGAACATGA
>JALOMU010000052.1 GCA_025455285.1 Flavihumibacter sp. | reverse complement strand
TTTTGTATTCGCTGCTTTTGCCGCCCTGGCAACTGCTTGTAACAATGCTCCGGAAGGAGAAACCGCAACTACCGCTGACGCACAGGCTGCTGCTGCCGGTACAGGGGCTACCTACAGTATCGACACCACAACCAGCGTAGTTGAATGGCTGGGAACCAAACCCGTTGGTCAGCACAATGGCACCATGAAGATTTCCACTGGTGAATTCAGCATTGCTGATGGAAACATCACTGCAGGAAATTTTACCATCGACGTAAATTCTCTGACAGATCTGGATATGAACGGTGAGATGAAAGACAAACTCGAAGGTCACCTGAAAAGTGCTGATTTCTTCGATGTTGCTAAGTTTCCTACTGCCAGCTTCGTGATTACAGGAGTTGAGCCTATTTCCGGCGACAGTACTGCTACTCACAAAATCAGCGGAAACCTGACACTGAAAGACAGCACCAAGAATGTTAGCTTCCCTGCACAGGTTACTGTTGCAGAAACTGGTGTTAAAGCAGCTGCCAACTTCAATATCGACCGCACCCAGTGGGGTATGTTCTATGGCAACGACCAGAGCCTGGGTGATAAATTCATCCGCCCGGAGGTTAATATCAAATTGAATATCAACGCCAACAAATTATAACTCGCTTTTTTCTAGTGATGTTTTGAGTTGGATCAACCGGGAGCTTCGGCTCCCGGTTTTTTTATGGTGGTGGTTAACTATATTTGAAATGGATTATTCACACACTAACGATTGATGCATATGAATCAGCCACAACGCCTTTTTGACTGTCTGCAGGTGCTAATGGACAAAAATCCCGCCCAACCCTTGCTTTCAGGCAAGGAAAACGGACAATGGAAAGAGTATTCAGTAAAGGAAGTAAAAGAACTCGTGGACCAGCTAAGTGGGGGCCTGCTTAACCTGGGGATAGGCTGTGGTGATATGACCCCGGAAGGCAGGGATAAAATTGCCATCCTTTCCAAAAACCGTCCGGAGTGGGTAATAGTAGACCTGGCTGTACAACAGATTGGAGCCATTCTGACGCCCGTTTACCCAACTATCAATGCAAAGGAACTTGAGTTTGTATTAAATGATGCCGGAGTTAAAATGGCTTTTGTGAACGATGAGGATCTCTATCACAAAATACTGAGCGTTCAATCGAGGGTACCCAGTCTGCAGCATATTTTTACGTTTGAACATGTCACCAATGCCGCACACTGGAAAGATGTAATCCGAAATAACAATCCCGAAGCACAGCAACAAATTCCTGCAATCGCCTCAAAAATCGGCTACGAAGATCTCTTTACCATCATCTATACATCAGGTACCACAGGCACACCGAAGGGGGTGATGTTATCGCACAAAAATGTACTCAGCAATGTCCTGAGCAGTATCGAATCGGCATTCCTGGAAATTGGTGTAGAGGGACAAAAAGCCCTGAGCTTCCTGCCCCTGAACCATATTTTTGAACGAATGGTTACCTATATCTACCTGTTTGCAGGTACCACGATTTATTATGCCGAAAGCATGGAAACGATTGGCGATAACCTCAAAGAAGTTAAACCTACCCTATTCACCACCGTTCCACGCCTGCTTGAAAAAGTGTACGAAAAGATCATGCTGAAAGGAATGGAACTGACTGGTGTTAAGCGCAAACTCTTTTTCTGGGCGCATGACCTTGCCGATAAGTTTGAATTACATAAAAACCAGGGCTTCTGGTACAACACGCAACTTGCACTTGCTAATAAACTGGTTTTCAGTAAATGGAGAGAAGGATTGGGTGGGAATCTTAAAGCGATCGTTAGTGGCGGGGCTGCCTGCCAGGTAAAACTTATCCGAATTTTTACTGCCGCTCAAATTCCGATTATGGAGGGCTATGGTCTTACTGAAACGTCACCAGTAATCGCAGTGAACCGTTATGGTAAACATGGCCGTAAGTTTGGCACGGTTGGTACGCTCATTAATGGTGTGGAGGTTAAGATTGCGGAAGATGGGGAGATTTTATCCCGCGGACCGAACACCATGATGGGATATTACAAACGTCCGGACCTGACAGCTGAAGTGATGCAGGGCGATTGGTTCTGCACCGGTGATATCGGCTTGTTTGAGGAGGGTAAATTCCTGAAAATCACTGACCGCAAAAAAGAGATGTTCAAAACCAGCGGAGGCAAATATGTGGCACCTCTGCCAATTGAAAACAAACTCAAGGAGTCTTTGTTTGTAGAACAAGTGCTGGTAGTGGGTGCAGAAAGAAAATTTGTGGGGGCCCTGATCGTGCCTTCCTTTGCCAACCTTCGCGATTGGTGCCGGCAGCAATCGATTGAATATACCAGCAATGAGGAAATGATCCGTCATCCTAAAGTGGCTGAGTTATACCGCGACCTGGTTGAGAGTTTCAACAAGTATTTCAACCATGTAGAGCAGATTAAAAAATTTGAATTGCTATCCCAGGACTGGTCCATTGAAACCGGCGAAATGACCCCCAAACTGAGTCTGAAACGTAAAGTTATACAGGAAAAATACCGGGATGAGATCGAAAGGATCTACGCATAATACCCAATTACCCCGGATTTTATATATTAGCGTCAAATTCAGTCCTAATGAAACCAAGAATCGGACTCCTGGTCCTGATTGCCCTGTTATTTACGCTGGCCTCCTGTACGCGTCGTGTTGTCGTAGTAAACCATCCACCACATCCCCGGGGTAAGCATCACAAAGTGCATCGTCTGCCACCTGGACAAGCAAAGAAAATTTACGGAACAAAGTCTGCCCGCCCGCATGCACCCGGACAACGTAAAAAAAGGCATTGATCCCTCACCTGTCTCGGCGGATTGGCATCCGCCACGGCGGAGTGAAGATTAGATCTTTTCGATTCCGTTTTCCTTGATACGGATGAGTTGCTGTTTGAAGAGGTTACCTATTGCCATCTTGAAGGCCTTTTTGCTCATCCCGAGGTTATCGTATATATCTTCTGGATCAGACTTATCATGGTAGGGTAAAAAACCACCGTGCTGATCGAGCAGTTCCAATATTTTTCCTGCCTCTCCACTGACCCTCTGATAGCCACGTTCGCCAAGTGCCAGATCAATTTTATTTTCCTCGCGAATCTTACGTACATAGCCTTTCAGTTTATCG
Organism: Flavihumibacter sp.; assembly: GCA_025455285.1. GTDB lineage: Bacteria > Bacteroidota > Bacteroidia > Chitinophagales > Chitinophagaceae > Flavihumibacter. The sequence goes on along the minus strand of JALOMU010000052.1, from coordinate 4,662 downwards.
CCAACCTGGATATTCTGGTAGATATCGCTAAAATGTAAAACGCCGGTATGTTTTCCATTTATGATACAGAGATAACCGATATCCGTACGGCGATAGACCAACAGATCCACAGGATCTTTTTCTTTCAGGTCAAGCTCTTCATTGGAAAGCAGGTTTTCAATTTTTTCTGTTGCTGCAACACGTCCTGTCTGTTCATCAATATAAATGCTGACAATATAAGTACCACCAACCCGCATGGTGCCGAGTTGTTTAGACTTGGGAACAAAGAGATCTTTCATCAGTCCCCAATCCAAAAAAGCGCCCTGTTTGGTTGCACTCACTGCCTTTAATGCCACGATATCACCAACAATGCCCAGTGGCTTCTGTGTTGTTGCAATCAACCTGTCTTCTGAATCATGATAAACAAACACTTCCAACTCATCACCAACCTTTAATCCGGCAGGTACAAAGCGCTTGGGCAATAGAATACCTTCATTTCCATCATCGAGGAAAACACCAAAATCAACAGACCGGATAACCCGGAGTGTATTGAATTCGCCAACTTTAATCATACTACTTATTTGAAAAGGGAACAAAGCAAATGTAGCCGAATTTAAGAAAGCAGGTAAATTTGTTACTCAAGCAGGCAGCATGGAAAAAAATCACGTCATCCGGATTAAATGCCCGGATCAGAAAGGACTTATTGCCGGTATCGCCGGAATTCTCTTCAAACGGGGATACAATATTATGGTGATGAAAGAATACGTGGAAACCGAAACCGGACAGTTTTTTGCAAGGCTTGAAATCGCCGGAGAATTAGAACCGCAGGACCTGGAATCGGAACTCAGGTACCTGTTACCCCCCTCCGCAATAGTTGAAATCATACCCAGAAAAAAGAAAAGAATCGTACTGCTGGTAACTAAAGAATACCATTGCCTCGGCGATCTCTTGGTTCGTCATTATTTTAATGAACTGCACGCAGAAATACTTGCAGTGATCGGTAATCATAACACGCTTCAATCCTTTACTGAAAAATTTGAAATCCCTTTTCATTTTATAAGTCATGAAGGAATAAGTAAAACAGCGTTTGAGCAAACCATTCTTCAAAGGCTGGAAACCTACCAACCCGACTACCTCGTGCTGGCTAAATTCATGCGTATACTCACGCCTGAGTTCGTGCAATGCTACAAAGACCGGATCATTAATATTCATCACTCTTTTTTGCCTGCTTTCATTGGTGCCAATCCATATAAAAAAGCATTTGAACGGGGTGTGAAACTGATCGGCGCCACGGCGCATATTGTAAACAACGATCTTGATGAAGGACCTATTATTACCCAGCAGATCATACCGGTAAAACATGATGATGGCTTAACTGACATGATTGAAGCGGGGCATGAAATTGAAAAATCCGTATTAGCGGATGCATTAAAACTGGTACTGGAAGACCGTATTTTTGTTTCCGGCAATAAAACCATTGTATTTTCCTGATGAAAAAATTTTCCATTCAACCTTATCAGGATAACTACCAACAGGGTGTTATCAACCTGATATTACCTATACAGCAGATCGAATTTGGTGTACCTGTCACGATAAAAGATCAACCTGACCTTTTAATCATTCCTGAATTTTATCAGAAAAACAAAGGCAATTTTTGGATTGCAACAGACCAGGCAACTGTAATCGGCAGCATCGGGCTGATTGATATCGGGCACAGGGCTGCTGCCATACGAAAGATGTTTGTACGGGCTGATTTTCGCGGAAAGGAAACCGGGTTGGGCCAGGCATTATTGGATACTGCCATCAGCTGGTGCAAAGAAAAGGAGATCAACAGTATTTATCTTGGAACAGTAGAGCAACTAAAAGCAGCACAGCGATTTTATGAAAAAAATGACTTTCATAAAATCGCTGTAGAAGCATTACCGGACTATTTTCCAAGAATGCCGGTAGATACACATTTCTATGTTAAGCAAGTTGCGTACTCTTAAGGGTAGCCAAAACCTCAGGAGTTACATTACCAAACAGGGATACTCCTGCGGCACCTTTTGCCATGGAAAGTTCAATTCCGGTTTTTAACTCTTCCATGGAATCAAAATCGGGAAGGTACAAACCAGCATACAATGGAAATTTGCCAGCCAGAAAATGCACGCCTTCCGTTACCGCATCGCCAATCCATTTCACATCTTCCTGGTAAAACTTATGGTAGATCATCGGGAATACAGCGTCCAGGTTCCAATTGGTCCAGTCCTGGCGAACAATTCTGCGCGCCACTTCAGGAGTTGGAAATACAGCTGCAGTAATCCATTTTTTATGCCGGTTAGCAACTTCTGCCAATTGGTTAACCACCTTGTTAATGGCATTGTAGCGGAAGAGACGCCAGGACAAAACTCCATCCGGATAAGCCAGGTCCAGCGGATCTTTGCCGGATATTTTTTTATACTCAGCTCTGCAGGTAGAACAATAACAGAAATCATATTCAGGCAATTCCTGCTGCTGAACCAGATTGTAATTTTTCCAAAGGTTAAGTGGAAGTATCACATCACAAAACCGGATATAATCAAGATGCAGGCCATCAATATAATCTTTCGAAAGAAGCTGTTCTGCTTCCTGTTTCAGGTAAGCCTGAACTTCCGGTTTGGATGGGCATAACCAGCGATAATAGCCAACATAGGGCGGATGATCAATAACTGATTTCCCTTCTCTGGAAATTGCATACCAATCGGGATGTTGTTCCATGAGGCTTTTCACCCCCTTGTTCATGGTCCAGTTCCATCGATGCGCTTCCAGTTTCATTTTTTTAGCGGCCCTGAAATGTTTTTCGGAATCATCTTCAAACAAAATACCCCGTACACCGGCTGCGACATATGCAGCATAGCGTTCATTTAACTCCGCTTCTGAATCCTTTGGATTCGGCCTGGTCCAAATCCAGTGTTTTGCTTTTCTTTTTTTGAAATCCATATCAGCAGCGCTGACGGAAGACCCGATTGAAAGCGAAGCTGTAGTCAGTAAACTGTTCTTTATAAAATTTCTACGGTTACTCATAGTTGTTGGTTCATTTTTCCCTGAATGTTATATATCCCCAATGTTCAGGAACATGCATATCAATTAACCCCTGCGGAGACCATACCCAGTTATCTTCACGAAGCCTTTTACCATCCGGCCCCATTCTCCTTTTGTAGGATTGTCCGTCCATATCCATGGTCCACTGCACCCTTGAAAAATTGATTCTCCAGGTTGCGCCGGGTTGAGGATTTGAAATACGACCTGGGCGTTCCAGATCCTTATATGGAATCGCCATTTCCACTATCCAGCCTTTATCAATATCACGGTTATCATTAAGCGTACCTTTCAGTTGTACTGCAGATAATAATCGATCCGAGTTCCAGCCCATTACCATTGGTCCGCCTTTTTTATAAGGTTTGGTCATGAACAGGTCCATGATCGTACCTAGTGCATTGATTTCATATTCGAAGTATTGTTCCTGGTCGTTATTAGGATCCAGAAATACTTCAAAATCATGATCATTGAAAATGATGGCATCCCGGTCAGTGAGTGTAGCCCAGAGATGAGGCTCTTCCATTTCGGCAAGAATATAAAGATACTGCTCATCCCACAGCATTTTAACCCGGGTCTTAAACCTTGGAACCGGCTTTCTGCTGCCTTCAATATCCTGGAAATAGCTGGTCCATGCAGCATTCTTCCAAGCCTTATCTACTTTCCCATCAATCTGAATTTTGTGCTGCGTTTTCAGCACATCGTAGCGCTTGGGTAATGAGTCTTTCTGCGATTCAGTTTGACAAATGCTACCCAGTGCAAATCCACATATTGTAATAAGTTGAACCATACTTGCTAGTGACGGAAATAGAATTTGTGTAACATTTCCATCTGATAAATCAGTAATATGAAACAAAGCTATAAGGCTTTGACAATTCTGACTTCTTATTATTCAACAAATGATGCTATTCAATGAACCTTTACGTAGTTTCATTAAAAGTTTTATATGTCACATCCATTGCTTTGTTGGGATATCATACTGGAAGGCAGAGGTCGAAGAGAAGATTTCAGTAAGGATATCTCTTACCTGAACCGCTTGCAGGAGTCGAGTTACTGGAAATATTCTCCAGGTAGGTCGCTTGATAATGCATTGGTATGGGAAAATAAAACGATACTGGTTACCAGTGCAGATCTGAAGATTCTTTTTGCTACTAAGAATATTGAGCGCATGAATGGATATCAACCCTGGGAGGTAATAGGAAAATCACCGAAACTATTCCAGGGACCTGCTACACAATTAAGCAGCAGGCTGATGATCCGGAATGCACTGACGGAAATGAAACCCTTCAACTGCACCATTCTGAATTATAGAAAGGACGGAACACTCTACAATTGCCAGATTGAAGGCTATCCTGTGGTGAATGAAACAGGCAGATTAACCAACTATATTGCTATTGAAGAAGAAATCGAATTGTGTTAATCCTGTTTGAGATCATCAGGATCCCCGGTTTCCTTATGGGTTTCTCGATGGGGAAAATCCCTGTTAAGCCGGTTACTTAATTTTTTCTTTTCCTTACGATTGACCCTCCAGGTCCATATTATAAAAATCAATACTGCAAAAGCCAATATCGTATAAATGAGAATATCCATTATTCAATAATTATTGAAGGAGAAGAATTGATTAAAACG
>JALOMU010000051.1 GCA_025455285.1 Flavihumibacter sp. | reverse complement strand
TGGATGCGGTCAATCACATTCGAGAATTTCAGATCCGGGTCACGTGCATGCACATTGCTGATCCCATTACTGATTTTGATCTCCGGTGAAAAAATGAACATTTTATTGTAGAAATTAAACCCGATACCGGCTTCAATTCCCATGTCGGCTTTTTTCAGTTTCACAAAATTTTCAGCGTTCCGACTATTGGCTTTGGAAGTAAGATCCGTTTCAAATTTCACACCTCCCATCATGTATACCCGGAAATTGCCAATTCGGTCGGATTTGAGTTTTAACTGGATAGGAACCCCCAGGAGAATGGATTCAACCTGCTGGTTCATCACCGGTGCCTCGTCATTGTTTGCATTGGGATATTTCAGGTTGTAGTTAATCGATTTGTTCACAAACAATAACTGTGGGAAAACCACCCTTGCTTCGAATCGGTGATTGATCCGAAAGGTATGCATGCCACCGATCCCGAAACCGAAACTGTTGTTCGGGTTACTGACCATCACACTGTCGTACTGGAGAAAACGGGGATGCTGATTGAACTGGAACCGGTTGGATGTTCCCATGATTACAATCCCGATATGATACCACTTGTCGTCGTTGTCGGGCAGGTTAATGGTGTTTCGCAACTGGGCATGCCCTTCTGTTGCCTGAAACAGCAGCATCAAACTGAATAATAGGGAAAAACAAACACCCGGCATCCTGAACGGGCTAACCTTCTTGACTGCATACATACGTAAAAATCGAACTATAGGCTGGTGTTTGGCTTCAATAATCAAATAAACGGCCAAAAATTGGTTCTATTGTCGGCTGAGCTGATTATAACAATGCTTTAGTACCTGCATAAATCGTGCTGATGCCCATTGTCAGCGGTTTACGGTAAGTAGCTTCAAATCCGGTTGCGCTTAAAATTTTCAGAAAATCATCCCCCTCCGGGAAAGCTTGCACGGAATCGTTGAGGTATTGGTAGGCAGATTTATTTTTTGCGATCAATTTGCCGATACCGGGTGTTACCAGGTTCATATAAAACTTGTACAGGGATTTGAATCCAACTGTTTTCGGTTTGGAAAACTCCAGCACCACCAGTTTGCCCCCGGGTTTTAACACCCGCAGCATTTCAGCCAGGCCCTTGTGCAGGTTTTGAAAATTCCGAACTCCGAATGCAACCGTAATGGCATCAAACTGATTATCAGAAAACGGAAGCGCCTCACTGTCTGCCTGCGGAAGGGTAATGATTTTATCCAGTCCCAGCCGGGCTATTTTTTGGCGACCTATATCCAGCATGCCATTGGATATATCAATACCAGTAATATGATCCGGCTGCAGGTATTTGTAGGTCATCAGCGCCACATCTGCCGTACCGGTTGCAACATCCAGTACTGTTTTGGGCTGGATGGATTGTAATTCCTTGATGGCCTTTTTTCTCCACCGTACGTCAATGCCGCCGCTCAGAAACCGGTTCAGGAAATCATACCGAAAAGCGATTTGGTCGAACATTTCCGCAACCTGCTCTTTTTTACTTTTGTTCTCATCGCCAAATGGCACAATGGTATCGTGTGGAAGTGGATTATTCATTGGCGCAAAGGTAACAGGTTTTGCTGCGAAGGCGCCAGGTGTTTTAAATTCCGGAAACTATTTTTATCTTATCCGCTTAAACAAAGTACCCCGCATGCTTAAACCTCATCCTGACTTCCAGCGGTCTGCCCGGCAGGTAGTTGTCCAGATTTTCTTTTTTATCTTAACTTATTTAGTATTGGTTCTGGCCGGCGCAGCTTTGGCTACCGCCTGCGTACTGGGAGGACTTGCACTGATGATAACAATCCCCAATTTTTTCATCCTGCTGGTTGGGGTGGGTATCATCGGACTTGGCTTGATGGTACTTTTTTTCCTGTTAAAATTCCTCTTTCACGTAAACAGACAGGACAGATCCGGTTATATCCGGATTGTGGAGGGAGAGCAACCCGAACTTTTTGAAACCATCCGTTCACTTTCTGACGAAATTGGTGCGCCGTTTCCTAAACATGTTTACTTGTCACCCGAAGTGAATGCCAGTGTGTTTTATGATTCAGGATTCTGGAGTATGTTTTTCCCGGTCCGGAAAAATCTGGTTATTGGATTGGGACTCATCAATACCCTTAACAAGGGAGAACTGAAGGCGGTTCTGGCACATGAATTTGGACACTTTTCCCAGAGCTCCATGAAATTGGGAAGTTATGTTTACCAGGTGAACAAAGTGATTTACAATATGCTCTACGATAATGAAGGTTTTGGAAAAGCCCTGAATGCCTGGGCCAGTGTGAGCAGCACGTTCGCGTTTTTTGCGCAAATAACCGTAAGCATTGTGAAGGGTATTCAATCCATTCAGAAGAAAATGTATGCCCAGGTTAATAAATCTTATATGGGCCTATCCAGGGAAATGGAGTTTCATGCAGACGCGGTTGCAGCAGAGGTAGCGGGCGCCAATAATCTGATTACAGCTCTTACCAAACTCGAATTGGGGGATGCATCCTACCAATGGGTGTTGAGCAGTTGTAATGGCTGGCTGAAAGACCAGCAGATTGCACGAAATTTTTATACCGCACAACAGTACCTCCTAACCCGCCAGACTGGAAAAGAAAACTGGACAACCTCTTTCAACCGTATCAACTGCAAGGACCAATGGGCTTCCCATCCTCCGATGGAAGAACGCATCAAAGCTCTTCAGGTACTGAACAGGGATAAGTCTCCAGATACAGGTGTTGCATGGGATTTACTTCAACAGCCCGAATCGGTACAGGAATCCATGACTACCCTGGTATACAAAAATGGCGGATTTGACACATTAAATACCAGTTTTATTGATTTGTCTGAATTCAGGAGGCGTTATGATAATGAACAGGACCACTATTCGTTGCCTGCAGCATATGCGGGCTGTTATGATGGCCGCCCTTTCAGTGAACTGACGATGGAAGTAATATTAGCCGCTCCGCCGGAAAAAGATAATTGGGAAGAACGTTGCTCTGCTGAACAGGCAACCATCTTCCGCAGGATTATAGCTGCAAAGCAGGATATTCAGTTGTTACAGGCCATTCTGGACAAACATGTGGAGATTACCAGTTTTGATTTTGATGGCGAAAAATACCAGGAAGCTGATGCTGCCCAAATAAAGGCAAAGATTGAAGCTGATCGGGAGGAGTGGAAAGCTGAGCTGGTTGATTTTGATTTGCAAATCGCAAGAATCGCACTTCAAAAAGCAAAAGAAATTCAGCGGGAGGAGGAATTGATCAAGTCATATACTGCATTCTTATCGGCCAGGGATCAGTTTTCAAATTTTGAAAAAGATGCTTCTTTTATGTTTCAATTGTTAGAGCCGATTTTCAAGGGAGAAAGCATCACTATTGAATTAATTACTTCCATGATGGTGGAGCATACGACCAATCGTGAACCTGTATACAAACAATACCTGAAAATTTTTATGGAAGAAGGATTATATACAGGCAAACCTGAATTGAATCAAAAGGTGCAAAACTACCTCAACGCCAACTTTGTCTACTTTGCGAACAACCAGTTTTTTGAATCGGAATTCAATACCCTGATCGAATTGTACCGGTCAACAGCTGACTTAAAACAGGAATCAGTATTTGAGCAATTCAAAAAACTGCTGGTGCTTCAAATTGAAATGCTTAGTAGTCGAGTTCCAGCTTCAGCCGGTCTTTCAGGTCCTTTATCAGCGGAAATTGTTCAGCCAGTTGCTGGAACCGTTCCCTTGAATTGAGCGGCGCTTCAATTTTAATATTCAGGTCCTCCCGCTGTTCCACCACTACCTGGTAGGATAGGCGGCGGTTGTGGAATCGCTGTTGAAGGTAGTCAGTCAGTGCAATCCGTTCTCCGTCAATGAATTTTTGCTGGAGATTATTGGGGGTTACCACTGTAAACTGCTCCTCATTCACTACTCTTAGTTCTGCCAGTTCAAAACTCTGAACAGCAGGATTGCGGTTGACTTTCAGTTGTTCAATAAATTCCTGCCAGGCTGCCTGTAACAATTCTGCCGTTATAAAAATGACGGATCGTTCCTTGCTGTTTTGGGTGGTTGAGCTGACCTGCTGTCTTAGTTTTTGTAAGGATCCAAGTTTGCCGGTACCAGTTTTTTTCTCCGCAATGAGCTGATCTTCGATGATTAATTTTGGACCTGATGCAGTTTTGGTTACAGGTTGAATCGGGGGCGCCTGAACAGGAGCCTGTTTCATGACCTGAGGTATTATTTGAGCCGGAGCTTTTTCTTCCACCGGATTTGATGAGGCTGTATCAGCTGCTCTAACAGGCTGGATTACCCGAAAATTAAGTGGCCTCAGGTCCGTTTGTTTTTTTTTATCGGAATCTGCCACCACACTTAGGGCCTGTTGCAGGTAACAGAGTTTAATGAGGGCCAGTTCAACATGCAGTCGTTTGTTGCGTGCCGATTTAAAATTGATTTCTGCTTCCGCCAATATATTTAAGGCGCTGACAAGATAACCCGTGCTGCAGGTTGCCGACATTTGCTGATAACGCTGCCTGAAACTTTCCACTACTTCAACCAGGCTGGCCACCTTTTCATCCTTACTGAGCAGCAGGTTGCGAATAAATTCCGCAAAGCCATTTAGCACGAGATCACCCTCAAAACCTTTCCGGTTGATATCTTCAAACAATAGCAAAGCTCCTGAAAGATCCTGCTTCAACATGCAGTCCATCAATTTGAAATAATAGTCTGCATCCAGTATGTTCAGGTGCTCCAGTGTGTTTTTATAAGTCAGCTCACCATTGGTAAAGCTGACAATTTTGTCCAGTATGCTGAGTGAATCCCGCATACAGCCTTCACTCTTTTGCGCAATCACCTGCAGAGCCGGTAACTCTGCCTTGATTTCCTCTTTCTGGCAAATCTCTGCCAGGTGATCCACTGTATCCTGTGTCGTGATCCGTTTGAAGTCGAAAATCTGACAGCGGGATAGAATGGTTGGCAGAATTTTATGTTTTTCAGTGGTTGCCAGAATGAAGATGGCATAGGGAGGCGGTTCCTCCAGTGTCTTCAGAAAGGCATTAAAGGCGCTTGTACTGAGCATGTGCACCTCATCCACGATATAGACTTTGTATTTTCCTGCTTGTGGAGCGAAACGTACCTGCTCCACAAGGGAGCGGATATCATCCACCGAGTTGTTGCTGGCTGCATCGAGTTCGTGAATATTCAGTGAGCTGCCTTCATTAAAAGAAACGCAGGACTGGCAGGTGTTGCAGGCTTCACCATCCGAGGTAGGATGTTCACAGTTGATGGTCTTGGCCAGTATCCTGGCACAGGTGGTTTTACCAACCCCTCTCGGACCGCAAAACAGGAAGGCATGTGCCAGTTGCTGGTTTCGGATCGCATTTTTCAGGGTGGTGGTGATATGTGCCTGTCCCACGACTGTTGAAAAGTTTTGGGGACGATACTTTCTCGCTGATACTATAAACTGCTCCATACGGCGGCTAAATTACAGAATTCCCCCCACCCGACGGTTACCCCACCTTTAACCGAGAGCCGGATGACGGTTGAACGGTTTGGTGCGATCGAACAAATAGCGGTAGGTGGTGAGGATACGGCTTCTTTCGTTCGTGAGATTTTCTGCAACCGCAATCATTTTAGGGTTGAAATCACCAATCCATTGCATTTCATACTCATCGTAGGGCAGTTTGTGCTGAATCACTTTGGCAGATTCAACAATGATAAAGCTGTCTACTCCCTTACCCTGGTATTCCGGTACCACGCCAAATACGATTCCAACAAAACGCCGGTTGGGTTTAGTCGCCTTTATCCATAAAAATTTCAGCTTTGCCAGCAGATTAAATTGTCCGTTCAGGTATTTGAACCATTGATTGAGATCCGGCAGGTTGATAAAAATGGCAATAGGATCTTCCTTATAGTAGGCAAACCAGACTATCTTTTCATCCATCACCGGTTTCATCTGCTCAAATAACTTAAGACATTGACCAGGACTCAGTTGTTTGTTACCCGCATGACCCGCCCAGGCTTTGTTGTATACCGTACAAAAATCGGTAGCGTATTTTTTCAGATTTGATTTTCGTATGTGCTTAGCCGTGAAATTAGGATCTACTTCCAGTTTAGCATGCCGTTCGTAGAACTTAGCCTGTAAAGGCTCGTGGGGATGCATGCCAAAGCAGATCTGGTTATAAAAGGGTTGAAATCCGTACTGTTCAAAAAGTTCAATATAATAAGGCGGATTAAAATTCATACAATAAAGAGGTGGCTGATAGCCTTGCGTAACCAGTCCCCACCATTTATCACGTTCACCAAAATTGATGGGTCCGTCCATGGCTTCCACGCCCTGTTCCATCAGCCAACTACGTGCCGTATCAAAAAGCAGGTTCGCTGCCTCCTGCTGATGGATGCATTCAAAAAAACCAACCCCACCAACCGGAATCTCATCCCCCTTGTTACGGTATTTTTTATTATAAAAAGCTGCGATTCTCCCGATGGCTTGCCGTTGATCATTGTATAAGATCCATCGGATAATATGTCCATTCCGGAATGCCTTGTTTTTTTTCTGGTCAAAAACGGCTTCAATATCCTTGTCCAGGGGGCGGATCCAGTTCGGATGCCCGGCATAGATACGGAGAGGCAATTGCAGGAATTCTTTAATCTGACTGGCGGATTGAACTATTTCGATCTTCATCGGTCGGTTCCGGGATGGTTTGGGTTAGTTTAAAAAAGGATGACGTTGAAAGGAATGGTTGGGATCCAGCATATAACGCCAGGTGATCAGTCGCCTGCTTTCAGTAGCGCCCAGATTTCGGGAGATATTCAGCATTTTCTGATTGAAATCGCCTTGCCATAACAATTCCAGTTCTTTATATCGCCCTTGTTTCTTGATGACTTTTTCTGCTTCAACAATCATAAAATAATCTATACCGGTTCCCTGGAAAGCAGGCACGATTCCATATATGATTCCTATAAAGCGGTTACAGGTTCCGGTTTTTAAATGGTAGAGCAGCCGGAGTTTATTCAACCAGTTCAATTCGCCTTTGAAAAATCGAAATATCTGGTTCAGGTCCGGGATATTGATCCACATGGCAACCGGTTCATTGTTGTGATAGGTCATCCAGGCTATTTTCTCATCCATAATAGTCTGCATACTTTTAAACAATGCAATCGCCTGCCGCTCCGGCATTTCTTTATTGCCTTCGTGTTTGGCCCAGGCTTCATTGTAGATTTTACAGAAATCGACAGCATATTTTTCCAGGTTTTTTTTCTCGACCATCCTTGCCTGGAAAGCCGGATCTGCAGCAAATTTCTGATGAGCTTCATAAAATTTAGGCTGCAACTGAGTGGCACTACCGGCTACGTCCATGCGAAAACAGAGCTGGTTGTAAAAAACCTGAAATCCGTAGTTTTCGAACAGTGCTTTATAATAAGGCGGATTATAATTCATGCCATAGGGAGGAGGCTGAAAACCTTCGGCCAGCATTCCCCAGAATTTATCACGTTCGCCAAAATTGATAGGACCATCCATTGCAACCATGCCATTCTCTCTCAGCCACTCAGCTGCTTTGTTAAACAGGAGGTTAGCGGCTTCCTGGTCATCAATGCAATCGAAAAATCCAAATCCTCCAATCGGCCCCGTATCACCTTTCGATTTGTATTTTGGATTGATAAAGGCAGCAATTCTGCCACCAAATTTTCCATTCTCCAATTGTAGCAGCCATCTCCGGGCCTGACCCTGGCGAAATAATTTATTCTTTTCCAAGTTGAACACAGTCTTCACATCCTGATTCAGGGGCTGTACAAAATCCGGATTCTGCTGATTGACCTGCAGGTGTACCTGCAGGAACGCTTTTTCGTGTGCTGGATCGTCTACCGGTACTATTTTCATGCTATTCATTTATGATCCTTGCCTAAAAATGGCAAGTTAAAACGAACAGGCCTATTTTTCTTTCTTT
>JALOMU010000482.1 GCA_025455285.1 Flavihumibacter sp. | reverse complement strand
CTTCTATGCCTACGAAAAAGCCTGCCAGCAAAAGGAAAAATACAATAAGGCCGATCGTGTTCCAATTCATACACTACGAATATAAGCATAGTTTTGGCACAGAAAGAACTGCCGCTTGCGGTTTACCGGTTAAGAAAAGAACCGATTAACGCAGCAGCTTCCTGGCAGGCTTTCTCCAGTTGGTCATTTACGATAACATGATCAAAATGATGTTTAAAGCCGATTTCATAGGATGCTTTATTTACCCTGGCGGCAAGGCTTTCATCTGATTCTGTTCCCCTGCTTACTAAGCGCTTTTTCAATTCTTCCACAGAAGGTGGTTCGATAAACAGTGAAAGGGAGTTGTGTGGGTATTGCTGTTGAATATGGATAGCTCCTTTTACATCTATGTCCAGCATGGGCACCTGGTGAAGTGACCAGATTCGTTCCATTTCAGACTTTAGCGTACCATAATATTTACCTTCATAAACCATTTCCCATTCCATAAAATCATTTTGACGTATATGATTTTTGAATTCTTCTACTGACATGAAATAATAGTCTTTTGCATTTTGTTCCATGCCTCTCGGCGAACGGGTTGCCGCGGATATAGAAAAAGCCAATTGAGGGAACTGTTTCAGCAGATATCGGGTGATAGATGTTTTCCCTGCTCCCGAGGGGGCAGTTATAATGATAATTTTTTTATTGCTGTATTCCATCAAATCCTTTTAATATCCGCTCCCAGAGCATTGAGTCTGCTGTCTATGTATTGATATCCGCGGTCAATCTGTTCGATATTCTGAATGATACTTTTTCCTTCAGCACTCAACGCTGCTATAAGCAAAGAAACCCCCGCACGGATGTCCGGACTGCTCATTGTAATTCCTCTCAGTTTTTGTTCGCGGCCATGCCCGATCACTGCAGCGCGATGTGGGTCACATAAAATAATCTGGGCGCCCATGTCAATAAGTTTGTCAACAAAAAACAAACGACTCTCAAACATCTTCTGGTGAATTAATACGGAGCCCTTGGCCTGTGTTGCTACTACCAGTACGATACTTAGTAGGTCGGGAGTAAAGCCAGGCCAGGGATGATCTGAAATGGTAAGTACGGATCCGTCCAGAAAGGATTGAATTTCATATACTTCCTGTTCTGGTATCAGGATATTATCCCCTTGGAATTCCAGTTGAATTCCCAATTGCCTGAATTTTTCCGGGATAATGCCCAAGTGCTCAATGCCGGCACCCTTTATTTCGATCTGGCTCTGAGTCATGGCTGCCAGGCCAATGAAGGAACCAACTTCTATCATATCAGGCAGCATACTGTGCGCTGTACCTCCCAAATAATCTACCCCTTCAATGGTCAGCAGATTACTTCCAATACCCCGGATTTTTGCTCCCATCCGATTCAGCATTTTGCATAACTGCTGCAAATAGGGCTCACAAGCTGCGTTATAGATGGTGGTTTCTCCTTTTGCCATCACGGCTGCCATTAGAATATTGGCAGTTCCTGTTACAGAGGGTTCATCCAGCAACATGTAGCAACCTTTCAATTGAGAGGCATCAAGATGAAAAAATCCATCCTCCGGATGGTATTCAAACCGGGTACCCAGTTTTTCAAAGCCAATGATATGGGTATCAAGGCGCCTGCGGCCAATTTTATCTCCTCCGGGTTTTGGAATGAATGCCGTTTTAAAACGTGCAAGCAATGGTCCTGCCAACATTACAGATCCACGCAGCCGACCGCTTTTCTTTCGGAATTCTGAGCTGTTCAGGTAATCTATATTTATGTCATCTGCCTTGAAAACTGCAGTGTGCCTGTCGATCCGGTTTACTTTAACTCCGATATCTCCCAGTAGTTCAATCAGCAGATTGACATCGAGGATGTCTGGTATGTTTTCAATCCGGGATTTGAAGCGCTTCGTTTTTGGCACCCTGGGGAATAATGCTACCCGAGAGCTTTTTGCCTCCGGTTACTTCAAAACGATCCATGAAGTTGATGGATTAGTATGGAAATGATTGGACTGTTATTTAAACCGCTTCTTGAACTTTTGACCGCGGTTGCCGCCATTGCGGTTGTCGCCGCCGCCACCCCGCGGATCACGTTGTTCATTCCTGCCCTGGTTGCCACCACCACCTCGTTGCTGAAACTTCTGAGGCCGCTTTCCACCGCCACTACGGAAGTCACGCTGGCCTTCATTCGCCCGGTAAGCTTTCACAAAGGGTGTATTGGTGAACTCCAACTGGCCTCCTGTGATAGAGCTCAATTCGCTCTGAATGGCATCATCGTGAACATTTTCTTTGTGCCAGTTGCTGTAAGCTAGTTTCATATAATAAGCGATCGCATTCGCAAAACCCTGGCGTTTTTCCGGATTTTCCTCTGCAAGCGCCTTATGAATCACCACTTCAATATTCTTTCCAATATGGGAATAGCGGGGATATCCTTTTGGATAACGAAGTGGAGAAGGTTTTGCTTTCAGCGTCTCCTTGGTTGGAATCGGGTAGGGCGATTCCACTTCCAGTTTAAAGTCTGATATGAGAAATAGATGATCCCAAAGTTTATGACGGAAATCTTCTACATTCTTAAGATGAGGGTTTAAAAAACCCATCAGTTCGATCACCGCCTTGGCATTCTTCTGTCTTTTTCCTGTGTCTTCCAGCGACATCAGGTATTCAATCATGTTTTGAATATGCCTTCCGTACTCGCGCATCACAAGGTGATTTCTGGTAGTGTTGTATTCCATTCAGTCAAATTGTCGTATTGCAAATGTAAGTCTTGAGATTCAGGAAAATGCAGCAATTTGCAGCGTTTCTTTAAATATGAGCATGAAATCCATCGCCTGTTTTATTGATCCCCTGGTTTCTGCCAGTCCGGATACTGTAGAAGCCGCTTTCCAGGAAGCCCTGCCCTCACTTTTCAGCAGGTTACCGGATTATCGGTTTTTCCTATTAAGCAGCTTCCCTGATTTAACCTGGGAAGAGAATGTTGGCAATCAGGTAGAACTGGTTCAGCTACCC
>JALOMU010000050.1 GCA_025455285.1 Flavihumibacter sp. | reverse complement strand
CGCGTAAAGTTGTTTTTGTAATTGTGGATGGTATAGCTGCAGATGTTATTGAGTCGCGGCCTACTCCCAACCTGGATAAAATTGCCAAACAAGGAGGGTATGCGCGTGCCTATGTGGGTGGTGAGAAAGGTGGGTATTCTCAAACCCCTACCATTTCGGCAGTAGGATATAATAGTCTCTTGACCGGTACCTGGGTAAATAAACACAATGTTTGGGACAATGATATTGCCGCACCCAATTACAATTACTGGACGATTTTTCGGTTTTTAAAAACCCAGTACCCCGAAAAGAAAACAGCTATATTTTCCAGTTGGCTGGATAACCGAACCAAACTGGCAGGCGACGGATTGCCTGAAACCGGCGGTCTGCAAATTGATTATAAAGTGGATGGATTGGAGTTGGATACGATTCGGTTTCCGCATGACAAACAAAGAGATTATATGCACCGGATTGATGAAGAAGTAGTGGCTGGTGCGAGTGCTGCTATCCGGGAGCAGGCACCGGATTTATCCTGGGTTTACCTGGAGTATACGGATGATATGGGCCATATGTACGGCGACAGTGAGCAGTTTTACAAAGCGGTTGGTTATATGGATCAGCAGATAGGGAAATTATGGGAATCGATTCAATATCGTCAGCAACAATTCAAAGAAGAATGGACGATCTACATAACTACAGATCATGGACGTGATGCAAAAACCGGGAAACATCATGGCGGACAGTCGGATCGGGAAAGAAGTACCTGGATTGTGACCAGTGCGTCGGACCTGAACAGTTTTTTCAAATCAGGGAAAGCCGGAGTGGTGGACATCATGCCATCAATGGCGAGGTTTCTGAATATTACTATTCCCCGGGAGCAGGCTATGGAAATTGATGGCATATCCATAACGGGCCCTCTATCTGCAAAAAATTTGACAGCAAAAGAAGTTGGTGGTCAGATTCATATTAGCTGGGAACCGGTAACCCGAAAAGGGAAAGCCAAAATATGGATCAGTACGACCAATGAGTTCAAGACGGGTGGTAGAGATAACTATGCACTTGTTAAAGAGGTAGCGCTTGCTGATGGAAAAGCGATCATTGACCTGCCGGCTGAGCGTTCAACAATTTATAAGATCGTACTGGAAACACCGCATCATTTTTTGAATAGGTGGTTGATTGCAAAGGAGCGCTGAATTATTTTATTTAAAACATATGCCTATTTTTATGCAAATGTTTTAAATGAAAAAGCTGGGTATTGTAGTTGGTCTGATAGTACTTGTATTAGGAGCTATCGTTGTTGCTAAAACACTTAGCCATCCATTTGCTAAATTATCATCAGACCAGCCGCAACCCTTAAAAGTACCCGTATCTGAGAAGAGCGTGAAGCGGTTTGCAACAGGTCTTCAATATAATACGGTGAGTTATATCGACAGTGCTGAAAATCCCTTTCCGGTATATGACTCTTTCCGGGTGTATCTAAGGGAGGCCTATCCAAGGGTGTTTAGTAATCTGAAAGATACCCTGATCAATGGTCATCAATTGCTATTGGTTTGGAAAGGCAGCAACTCCTCCTTGAAGCCACTGCTATTTATGAGTCATTATGATGTGGTGGTGCCAGGTGATCATGATCATGATGAGGATGCTATCGGGCAGAATATGTTTGATATGTCGGATGATCCTGCGCCGCCTCCAACGGAAGAATTCAGCAAGTGGAAGTATCCACCGTTCTCCGGCGCTGTAGCAGAAGGCCGTATTCATGGCAGAGGGGCCATCGATATGAAAGGCGTTGTTTTTGCTTTACTCGAATCCGTTGATTCTTTACTGGCCCGGCAATTTGTACCCCGGCGGGATATTTATATTGCACTGGACCCGGATGAAGAAGTGGGTGGCTTACGGGGTGCCGCACATCTGGCCACGTACTTAAAAGATAAAGGTATCCGGTTTGAAACCATTTATGATGAGGGCGGAATTGTTGCAAGTCCGGGTACGGCGGAAGGCATCAACCAAAATATCGCTTTTGTTGGTATTGCAGAAAAAGGTGTTGTGGGCTATCGGATCAAGGTAAAAGGAACAGGGGGACATTCTTCCATGCCTCCCTTACAAACAGCTGCGGGAAGGGCTGCTATAATTATGCAGCGACTCGAAAACAATCAATTACCACAGCGTATGATTAAACCTACCAGTGATTTTATGAATATTGCAGGTGCAGGTATGGGCTTTGCGGGCCGGATGGCAATTGCCAACCAATGGTTGTTCCAGGGAATCTTATTCAAGCAGATGGCAAAAACTCCTCAGGCCAATGCACTTACCAGGACTACCACCGCAATCACCCAGTTGAAAGGGAGCGATGGTAATAATGTGCTGGCACCCGTTGTGGAAGTGGTGATCAACTTTAGAATCTTACCCGGAGAAACTTCCCAGGATGTATTGGCACATATCAAAAAAGCATGTGAAGGCTTTGAGGTGGAAATTGATGCACCAAGAATACCGGTTGAGCCATCGAACGTATCACCTACTGATGGCAGAGGGTATGAAATAATTCAGGAGGCAGTGGGCCAATTGTATCCCGGAACATTGGTGACACCATATCTCACAATTGGAGCAACGGATTGCAAACACATGGGTGAGCTGAGTGATCGCATCTATCGGTTTATGCCGGTGCTGTTAAATCCTTTCGAGCAACGCAGTATCCACAATTTCAATGAGTATATGAGCATTGACAACTATGGTAGGATGATTTCCTATTACAGTTATTTAATGCAGAATTTTGATAAGAAGTAAACTGAAAGTTAATTCAATGTATTATTGATGAGGTTGCTAAAAATTCGTTGGCTATTTCTGATAGGTTGTTTTTGTTTACCATTTTATCCATGCATAGGACAAGAAGACAAGAAGGTTGCTCCATTTAGAGTAAAAACAGAATGTTTAAAGTCAGCGAATAAGATTCATGATACTGTAATAATTTCAGTTGAGAATATTTCAAATGTTGATAGAGGATTTGTTATTGAATTCACCCGTATTGGGGAAATTTCTGAATCTGAAAGTAGTTTCTATGGCCAGCTGTATACTGCCTACTTCAATTCCGATAAATCTTTCTTCAGGAAATTAAAGAAGACTCAAAGATTATCACGTAAAGACGGAGTAGGTTATATAGTTCCTGATTCCAGGTTAATTCCATATACGGTTGATGCGAATCAGACAAAAGTTCTGAGGTTTTCACTTTCAGGTCAACGCTTATCTGACCCAATAATACTAAAAGTCAGAATAGTTCCGGATATAATTGATAGTGAACCGGATTATATCATTGAATCCAAACCATTTAATGTGTACATTAAGCCCAGGTATTAATCCTTAGAGTTCTGCCAAGCATTCTCCTGTTGCACGAATTGTTTTATCCAAATCTTCCTTACTCAGTGCATTGTTCAGGAACCAGCTTTCGTAGGCTGAGGGGGGCAGGTAAATGCCGCGGTTCAGCATGGCGTGAAAGTATTTCGCGAAACGCGCATTGTTGGCTGCACCGGCGCTGGCGAAATCGGTTATTGCATGCTCACTGAAATGGATGCTGATCATACTGCCCAGCTGGTTGATTACATAAGGCTGTCCCCATGCTGCCAGCACTTCATCCAGCCCTTTTTTCAAGTAGAGTGTTTTTTCTTCCAGTTCTTTATAAATGCCTGGATTTGATTTTAATTCTGATAGGAGTGTATACCCTGCAATCATTGCGATGGGATTTCCACTCAGGGTTCCCGCCTGGTAAACAGATCCCAATGGTGCCACCACCTGCATGATTTCTTTTTTACCTCCGAAGGCACCTACCGGCATACCGGCACCGATTACTTTACCATAGGTAACGAGGTCGGCATCAACCTTCAGCAATTCCTGCGCACCACCTGGTGCCAGGCGAAATCCGGTCATTACTTCATCAAAGATCAAGAGGATACCTTCCTGGTCACAAATAGCACGCAAGCCTTCCAGGAAGCCCGGAGCAGGCAGGATACAGCCCATATTACCGGCTACCGGCTCTACTATGATGGCTGCAATTTCGCCTTTGTGGCTGGCCGCTAATTGATGAACTGCCTCCAGGTCATTGTATGCACAGGTTAATGTATCGGCGCTTACTCCCGCTGTTACGCCTGGTACAGATTGAATATTGAAAGTAGCCACTCCACTTCCGGCTTTCACGAGGAAGGAGTCCGCGTGCCCATGATAACAACCTTCAAATTTGATGATCTTGTTCCGGCTGGTATAACCCCGCGCCACGCGAATGGCACTCATACAGGCTTCGGTTCCACTGCTCACCATGCGGATCAGGTCCACATTGGGTACCATGGATTTGATCAGCTCCGCCATTTTGATTTCCAGCTCTGTCGGCGCACCGTATGAAGTTGAATAGGCCGCATATTCCTGGATGGCTTTCACCACCGGCTCATAGGCATGTCCCAATATCATGGGGCCCCAGGAAGCGATATAATCGATGTACTGATTCCCATCCACATCATACAGATAAGCGCCTTTTGCTTTCTGCATGAAAATGGGAGTACCTCCTACGCTTTTGAATGCTCGTACAGGTGAGTTGACACCCCCGGGAATGGATTCCTGGGCACGGGAGAAAAGTGCTTTGCTGACAGATATGTTGTTCATGCTGCTGAAATATTATTCATCACCCGCGAAATTATCGTAGGTCTTGATTTTTTTAGTTGCTTTGAATTCGATGATGCGATAAGTCGCCAATCCTTTCCTGTTGAAGGGATCCTCTGCTATGATCTTTTCCACTTCCTGTTTGCTTCCTGCTTTCACAAAGATCAACCCTCCATCCCTGGGTTCCTTTCTGCCGGATGCCAGGAAATGCCCGGAACGATAATGTTTGTCGAGGTACTCAATATGTTCCGCCATATTGGCGTCAATTTCGCTTACAGGTACCTGGTAGTTGAGTTCGATGATAAACATAGGATCTTATTCAAAAGTTTAGTAATCGGTTTAACTAATCAACCTCACCGCGTCTTTTGCAAAATAAGTGGCTATCAAATCCGCGCCTGCCCGTTTGATGGAGGTCAGGGTTTCCAGGATTGCCTTGTCTTCATTGATCCAGCCCATTTTTGCAGCCGCTTTGATCATGGCATATTCCCCACTGATATTATAGGCACTAACAGGTACGGATACACTATTTTTTACTTCCCGGATGATATCCAGGTAAGCCAGTGCCGGTTTTACCATCACGATATCGGCCCCTTCTTCTACATCCATCAGGGTTTCCTTCACTGCCTCAATCCGGTTGGCATAATCCATCTGGTAGGTTTTTTTGTCGCCAAATCCAGGTGCACTGTCCAGCGCATCTCTGAACGGACCATAAAAACAGCTGGCATATTTGGCACTGTAACTCATGATGCCGGTATTGATATATCCTTCTGCTTCTAATCCTTTTCGGATGGCACCAATTCGTCCATCCATCATATCGGAGGGTGCTACAAAATCTGCACCGGCCTTTGCATGCGAAATACTCATTTTAACCAGGGCTTCAACTGTTGGATCATTTACAATCTGTCCATTTTCTACGATGCCATCATGCCCGAAGGAGGAATAAGGATCCAGCGCCACATCGGTCATCACCAGCATTTCCGGTACCGCGTCTTTTATAGCTTTTACTGCGCGCTGCATGAGTCCGTCCGGGTTCCAGGCTTCCTTACCCGTATTGTCTTTCCATTCATCTTTACATTTGATGAAGAGCAATACCGATTTCAATCCCATCTGCCACAATTCCTTTACTTCTGTTACTGTCAGGTCCAGTGTATTCCTGTAATACCCTGGCATGGAAGGAATTTCAATGCGGGTATTTTCTCCTTCATCGATGAAGAGGGGAACGATAAAATCATCGGGACTCAATCTTGTTTCTGCCACCATAGAACGGATGGCTGCCGACTGACGGAGTATGCGGTTTCTTCTTTGCAGGATCATCGTATATTCTTTAGTGTTACACCCAGTCTACCGGATGCAAACAGGCTTGTAATAATTTGTCTTCTTCCGAGCCGGGTACAGGCTGGTAATTGTATTCGAAGCGTACGGTTGGAGGCAGGCTCATCAGGATACTTTCAATCCGCCCATTGGTTTTTAATCCGAAGAGCGTACCACGGTCGTGGACCAGGTTGAATTCTGTATACCGGCCCCTGCGGATTTCCTGCCAGTGTTTCTGCTCCGGTGTAAAGTTCGTGTTCTTTCTTTTCTCCACCAGCGGAATATAGGCTTCCATGAAAGCATCGCCACAGGATTGCGCGAAGGCCAGCCACCAGTTGGCATCTCTTTCTGCAGTTGGTCGCTGGTAATCGTAAAAAATACCACCAATGCCTCTTCTTTCCTTATTGCGATGCCAGTTTACAAAGTACTCATCGCATGTTTTTTTAAAGGCGGGATAAAAGCTCTCATCAAATTTGTCGCAGGCATTTTTATAGGTCTGGTGAAAATGCCGGGCATCTTCTTCAAACAGATAATAAGGCGTTAAATCAGTGCCGCCACCAAACCAGCGATCCATTACTTCTCCTGCTTCATTGTACAATTCGAACATCCGGTAATTGCAATGTACGGTTGGTACAAAAGGATTGTAGGGATGTATCACGAGGCTTAATCCACAGGCAAACCAACTATGCCCATTGATCTTGAGTTGGGTGCGCATGGCATCGGTTACTTCGCCAAATACAACAGAGGTATTTACGCCTCCTTTCTCAATCACATTGCCATTGGCGATCACCCTTGTTTTACCTCCTCCACCTTCAGGTCTTTCCCACTGGTCTTCCACGAACTGGGCTTTGCCATCTGCGGCTTCGAGTGCAGCGCAAATTCTGTTCTGCAGATCGTGGATATAGGCTATGAATTGATCCTTAAACATGATGACGAAAGGCTTTTACCGTATCAACAAACGCACGTGCATGATCTACCGGAACATTGGGCAGGATACCATGACCGAGATTCGCGATATGTCTGCCCGGACCGAAATCTGTCAGCATTTTTTTCACTGCTTGCTGGATTTCGGGTATGGGTCCCAGTAATTTGGCCGGATCAAAATTGCCCTGCAGGGTTACCTTGTTTCCTGCAAACTGTCGCGCCGTGGCAGGTTTGATACACCAGTCGATTCCTAATCCGTGTGCACCGGTGGCTGCCATTTTTTCCAGCGCAAACCAGGCACCTTTTGCAAAGATGATAGTAGGTACTTCGTCTTTTAAGGCGGCCACAATCTGTCGGATATATTGCAGGGAGAAGGTTTCGAAATCATCCGGACTCAGCAATCCACCCCAGCTATCGAAAATCTGAACCAGGTCTGCACCGGCTTTAACCTGGCCTTTCAGATAAGCGATGGTAGTATCGGTGATCATCTGCAATAACTGATGCGCAGTTTCCGGTTGTGCATAACAGAAAGCCTTGGCTTCATCAAAAGTCTTGCTGCCTTTGCCCTGTACCATATAACAAAGCAGGGTCCAGGGAGCACCGGCAAATCCAATCAACGGCACCCGGTCATTCAATTCTTTTTTGATCAGTCTGATTGCGTCAAATACATAGTGCAGACGATCATTTACATCGGGCACGCCAACCCGCTTTAAGTCTGCAATATTTTTAATGGGGTCGGGTAAATAAGGTCCCTTGCTTTCAATCAGTTGTACTTCCAATCCCATTGCCTGGGGAACTACCAGGATATCAGAGAACAGGATGGCGGCATCCACCCCAACAATATCAATCGGCTGCAGCGTGATTTCGCAGGCCAGCTCAGGAGTCTGGCAACGTTCGAAAAAGCCATACTTCTCACGCAGTACCATGTATTCAGGGAGGTAGCGACCAGCCTGGCGCATCATCCACACGGGGGTTCTTTCGGTTGAGATCGTTTTGTAACGGCATATAGTGTTCTTCTTTTTATTAATTCAGTGCGAGGATATCAATGGCTTTTTTTGCCAGTCCCTCTTTTCCCGGTTTATCGGCCAGGATGATTTTATTGGTACAGAATTTTCGGATAGTCGTGGCTGTTGTATCACCAATGGCAAAGACCAGGGTATGGGGTTCGAGTTTGTTGTTGACGAAAAAACTCTCCACAGCAGACGGACTGTAAAACAACACACCTGCAACCGATTCGTTCAGTTTGTGGTGAACGGGAATGGTTTCATAAACTACGATCTCGGTAACCAGGATGCCCGCAGCAAAAAGCATGTCGGGTAATTCAGGGCGACGTTGATCACCACAGAAAAAAATCACTTCATCTGACAGATCATCTTCAATGATACGATCGGCCAACGCAACCGCATTGTCTGCAGTGCCGATGATGCGCTCTGCTCCAAAGTAT
>JALOMU010000481.1 GCA_025455285.1 Flavihumibacter sp. | reverse complement strand
GGTATTATGGAGCAGTGAGTTGATTTATTGACCGGGATCAAACGAAGAAATGATTCAGGTCATATCCAACCGACAAGTAGTAATTTGTTGTTCAAGTTTATGCCAGGAAATTACTTGAAAGCAGAATGATTAAAACTGCTTATCCAAATTGTGATAGTCTATTTTTGACATATATGGAAAGTAAGGCAATGACTTTATAAGTTCCCTGGCTTGGCTTTCATCAATATTTTGAAATATCAAAACCGCATCCTTTTTGGTTACGGAAATAAAAAAGCTTTCCAGAATATTATTTTCTCTCCAGTTGTGAACAAATTCCATTTCTTTTTTTGGTAGTTCCGGAGTGCTCTTTATAGTTTCTATTCCGCTATCGGATAGTGTAATCAAAACGAGTATTCTGTTCATTTTATTTGTTATTAATTGTTAGTATTTATTCGCAGGTTTTCTTACTCGTTCAAAACAGCATTGCAGATAAAGTTAAATGTACATTACTTTGGTTGCAAACTTATTGTTTGGCGCTTTCCTTTATAGAACCCGTTTTATTGGTTATTTATCATTCTTTTGAAAAAGCACCTTATGTCTTTTAAGGATATTTTTTACCTGACAACTATATTCTAGCAATTCTTTTTTACAATTCAAAAATGTATGGTCTATCGAAATTTCAGCGATATTCTTAATATCATCAAAAGATAATTTAAATGATTATCTACCTTTATTCTTGATATGTTTCCACAAGGGATCATATTTGCTCATGACTCCAAAGTTGTCTTACAATTATTACAAACGGCCACCCCGACCAGCTACTGGTGCTGATTTTTCACCTTTTGTATAAGTTATGAAATTTAGCAAATTTTATTCCACCGCCCTGGTCAAAAATATTTCGTTATTCTTTTGATGCCATATTCAAATGAAAAGCTGTTGCAATGCAGCTGGTACAGTATTATTTAAATGATTATAAACGACCGTATTGAGCAAAAAAAGACCGCCTGTTAAGCGATCTTTTTAAGTGGAGCTGGGGGGAGTCGAACCCCCGTCCAAGCATATCCGTCAAGAGCTTTCTACATGTTTAGTTGATTATTAATTGTCGGGAAAGAACAGGAAAACAACCAACCGATTCCTTCCTTAGCTGAATAGTCTTTTGTTCAGGTCACAGCCTTCCTGAACAGCAACCTGTGTTTGGTTTTGAGTCTCAACCTGCTCAACGCGGCCCTAATGACTACTTAATCACTGATTAGGCAGCCATGGCATACTGTGTATTGCCATTTGAAGTTCGGGTATTCAGATTTACGTGCTAATTATCCAACGCACGACATGCTTACACTCTCAAAGAACTACGCTGTCGAAACCAGTACAGCCCCGATGGAACTGAGAAGTATGAATTAGGAAGTATGAATCATTGACACACCAATTCTTAATTCATAATTCTCAATTCATGATTCCAAAGATACAGATTTATCCTAGTTTCACAGCTATGTTACAGGATCCCAATAACTTCTATGCCGGCTTTTATCAACAGCTTAACAAAGAAAAACAGGCCCTTACACAAAAAAGAAACCGCATCGCAATTGCCAGGGTCCTCACCATTGGACTTGCCGCCTTCCTGCTTTACCAGATCCGATCCGAATCGCTTCTGATGCTCGTCCTCGTATTTTGTGTGGCACTGGCTGTCTTCCTGTTCCTCGTGAAATTCAGCCTGGAACTGACCGATCGGATCAATCTGCTTTCCGAAATGATCCGGCTTGCCGATGAAGAAAACCGCATCGCCCAACACCAGTTCTTTCACCGGTTCCAGGGCGATGAACTGGCTCCATCAAAGCATCCCTATGCAGGCGATCTGGATCTCTTTGGCAAAGCATCCCTGTTTCAATTCCTGCACCGTACAACCAGCGAAGCAGGCCATCAAAAACTGGCCCAATGGTTATTGGAACCTGCTTCTACCGCTACCATTTTAGCCCGACAGGAAGCCACCAAAAACCTCGCTTGCCTTCCAGCATGGAGCCTGCAATTCGAAGCGTACGGTCACCAACAACAGATCCCGAATGCAACCCGAAATCAGGTGCTGAATTGGTCTGCTACCCCTTCCGGCTATTTCCCAAAAACAGCCTGGAAACTGCTCCGCTTCGCCTGGCCAAGCCTTGCCATTGGATTGTTAGTTTTACATCTTTTTGATCAGCTTCCTTCCGCTCCCTTTTACGGATTGATCCTTCTTCTGATGGCAATTGCTTTTTATATTTCAAAAAGCATTGTCCCCATTTATCGTAAACTTGATGCTGTTCTTCCCTCCCTTACTTCTCTTTCCAATTCGCTTCATTGGGTGGAAACTGCAAAATTTGAATCGGATCATTTGAGAACTTTGCAGTCAACGATCTTAAATTTCTCAGGTACCAATGGCCCCATAGTTCGTACTCATTCCGCTTCCCAGGCAATAAAAAGTCTCCACCAGATTCTCGACCGTTTCGACTACCGGCACAATCCACTGGTTTATATTCCGCTCAATACCTTCCTGCTTTGGGATCTCCAACAAGTATGGGCACTTGAAAAATGGAAACGTGATCATCAGTCGGCCCTGAATGCATGGTTTCAGTCGATCGCAGAACTGGAAGCGCTTAACAGCCTTGGACGATTTTCGTTTAATCATCCGGGTTATACCTTTCCGGTATTGAGTGAAATCCCGGGCTATTGGAGTGCTACCGCTCTCGGTCACCCATTGATCCCAGCCGGTAAGTGTGTTACCAATGAGTTCAGCACCAGCGGTCGCCCCGCCATTTCACTCATCACCGGTTCCAATATGGCAGGAAAAAGTACCTTCCTGCGCGCCATCGGAGTTAACCAGGTACTCGCTATGGCCGGGGCACCGGTGTTTGCCAGCCATCTAACGACCAGCAATATGCGCATTATGAGCAGTATGCGTATCGCCGATAATCTCGAAGAAAATACTTCTACGTTTTACGCGGAACTAAGCAAACTCAAAGCCATCATCGATGCGGTGAATGCCGGAGAGTCCGTTTTTCTGTTACTCGATGAAATCCTGCGTGGCACCAATTCACAGGATCGCCAAACCGGTTCCAAAGCCTTGATCCGTCAACTGGTGAAACAAAACGCAAATGCCCTGCTCGCTACACACGACCTGGCCCTAACGGAGCTTGAAAAAGAATATCCAACGGCCCTCAGCAATTATCACTTTGATGTTAGTGTGGAAAAAGAAGAGCTTTTCTTCGATTACAAA
>JALOMU010000049.1 GCA_025455285.1 Flavihumibacter sp. | reverse complement strand
CCGCGTATTTGAATACATTCTTGAAAGCCAGGATATAATCCGGATCATCAAACCGGCTGATACGCATTTCGGCAAAATACAAAACAAGGATCACCCAGGCAGTTAATAAGGATATCAGGACATTACCAATGAGCAATTGTTTCTTAAACGTGGTACTGTACAACCATAACAGGATCACACAACCGAAATTTGCAAAACCAATGATCGGATTACGCAGTTCCCAGGAAACATAAAAAGCTAGTACGATACCTATACTGGAAAAAATAAAATGCCAGAAGATTGCCCAGCGTCTGCTAATAAAACGCTGCACAACAATTGCGTCCGGTTTGTTCACCTGGTCAATGTTCAAATCGAAATAATCATTGATGATATAACCAGCTGCTGCTATCAACACCGATGAGAGCCCGAGCATACCAAAAATCGGCAGGCTCAGCTTTAGGTTTATTCCGATGGTTGGCTGTAGGACACAGTAGTAAAATAACAGCTGTGTTACTACAATAAACACCAGGTTAGGCCAGCGAACCAGTCGGAGAAATGCAGCGATTGTTTTCAAGTTTACGCTTTCAGTTTTTCAATTTTATTTGCTTGATACGGTAGTATCGATTTGCCAGTCACCTCTTAATTTCATAATTTTTTCCAATACATCCCTTACACAGCCCTCCCCTCCCTTTTGCTGACTGATATAAGCGGCAACCTGTAAGATTTCCGGAGCTGCATCTGCCGGGGCACAAGGTAATCCAACCAGCTGCATAACTGAAAAATCCGGAATATCATCGCCCATAAAGAGTATTTCTTCCCATTGTAACTGCTGCTTGTTTCTATACTCTTCCAATAAAGCGGCTTTGTTTTCCACTTTAAGGTAAACCTCCTGAATACCGAGCTTTTGCAATCGCTCCCGTACGGCTTCCGACTGTCCGCCGGAAATGATTACTACCCGATACCCCTTCTTTACAGCCAGTTGCATTGCATAACCGTCCTTGATGTTCATGCGACGTACCATTTGTCCGTCTTCCATCAGCCATAGAGTTCCATCGGTTAATACGCCGTCTACATCCAGCACTATAGTGGTGATCTTGCGAAACTGATCCAGCAGGTTCATGATAAGTTTATTTCAGCGGACAATTAATTTAGTTGAGGGTGGCGAGCAAAACTAGCAAATGGTGGTTAGACTAACAGGATTTTCACTACTTTAATAGTCCTAAAACCAACATATGAAAAGGGGAATCCGCATTTTGATCTGGATTGCGGCAATCATAGGTCTGTTGTTGTTGATTGGCGCTTTCCTGCCCGGATCCGTTACTGTCTCAAGATCTACCAGTATCAAAGCACCGGCTTCAACTGTTTATGGAGTTCTAACCGATCTTACTACTTACGATGCCTGGATGCCATGGAACCAAATTGATTCCAACATGAAAAAGACATTTGGCCCCCTTACCAAAGGAAAAGGAGCCTGGTATTCCTGGTCAAGTGAAAATTGGAAAGTTGGGGAAGGCAAACTGGAAATTTCAGCTGTGGTACCAAATCAGTCAGTTACAACCGATCTTGTTTTTGGCGGTTCGGATGAAATCAACAAAGCGGAATGGAAACTGGAACCGGATGGAAATGAGACCAAAACTACCTGGACCATGCATGCGCATTTTGGTCATAATCCCATTAGTCGATGGTTTGGATTAGTTGCAGAATCCATGATAGCACCTGATTTTGAGAAGGGACTTGCCCAACTAAAGCAAAAAATTGAGACAGGTGAACTACGTTTACCTGAACCAAAAATGATGGTCGAAACAATTAAAACGGCTCCCCTCCAGGTATTAACCATTCTCGACACCGCTGCTGTACTGTCGGATATCGGTCCTGTTCTGCAAAAAGCCTATGGAGAAATTGGCGAATTAATTAATAAAGAGCAGCTGACCTTTACTGGCGCTCCATTAGCCTGGTATTATTCCGGCTCAGCACCTTATGTCATGGAGGCAGCGATCCCCGTAGATAAGACTCCTGGCACTACTCCTGGCCGGATCAAATACAAAACTGTTCCTGCTGAAAATGCCGTTGTGGTGCATTTTTACGGTCCTTATGAAGAAACAAATCTGGCCTATGCCAAAATCCAGGATTGGCTGAAAGCCAATAATAAAAAGGCCAAAGGAGCTCCCTATGATGTGTATATGGATGATCCAACCACAAAAAAATCCATGTATGAAGTACGTACCGATATCATTCAGCCTTTTGAGTAACTGCGTCCAATACCTGTGATTTGTAGGAGATGATTTCTTCCGTGAGGTGCTCATACAGATCTTTCCAGTCGGGGTGCGGACTCATTAGCTCCAGGTGCTTGCGAATGGTAGGGTGATCTTCCCGCATGGCAGGACCGGTTTGCCAGTTGAAGGGGTCTTTTCCAGGTTCATTGGCTGGTTCCAGCCGCATAACAGTTTCTTTTATCAATGGTAAAAGCAATTCGAAGGAAAGCTGGTGTTCCTGGCACAAGCGATAGGCGATGCTAAACATCAGGTTAGGGAAATTATTCACCCAAACCGCGCTAACATGCATGCGTAAACGCTGCTGATCGCTGACTGACTGGCAGGAACTTCCAATGGAGTGTACGAATTTTTCTAATTGAACCAGGTCATCTGCATGGGCTGCCTGTATCAGAAAAGGCACAGAACCGCTTGCTGGTAGAGTTCCTTTTAAACTTTGTAAGGGATACAACACTCCACAACGGTTGGATACTCCATGCAATACAGCCATTGGTACAGTACCTGCTGTATGCACCACCAACCGGTTATGTAGTTGCCATTTCAACATAAGTTCCGGCAAGGCACGATCTGCCAGGGCTACAATGTAAAGATCAGCATCAGGTGTAATGGAAGAAAATTCAGGCGTGAAGGCTGCACCAAGTTCCATGGCCAATCTTTCCCCATTTTCCATTGTTCGGTTCATGACCTGCAGAATCTGGTGACCCCGCTGAACGAAGATTCTGCCTAATGACCCGGCCACATTTCCTGCTCCGATCAAAACAATTTTCATATCGTAACTTTACAGCATGAAATTAGCACAAAAGCTGGCCCTGAATTACCTGCGGGCTAAATTGAATTTTACAGCCGTGTTCTCCAAACGCAAGGCTGCGGAAATGGCTTTTGAGATTTTTGCCACACCATTTCGGCGCTCAAAAAAGAAAGAAGCATCCGTTTTTCAAAAGGCAGACAGGTTATTTGTTCAGGTCGAAGGCAAGCGGGTGGCTGTCTATAGGTGGAATAAAGGTGGCATTCGAAAAGCGATGATTCTGCACGGATTTGAATCTTCCTCCTGGAATTTTGATCGGTATATTGGTCCGCTTGTTAAAAAGGGATACGAAGTGATTGCCGCAGATGCCCCTGCACATGGTGCTTCGGAAGGAACACAAATCACATTGCCGCTGTACGTTAAAACCATTGCTACGATCTACCAGGAATTTGGTCCCATTCATAGCTTTATGGCGCATTCTTTTGGTGGACTTGCTACAATGCATTTTCTGGAACAGGTGTCACACGACGACCAGGTTCGGGTTGCCTTGATTGCTCCTGCTACAGAAACAACAACAGCCATCAAAAGCCTGTACAAAATGTTGCAATTGGATGAAAAAGTACAGGAGTCATTTGAAGAGATTGTGCTGGAAAGAGGTGGTGTTGCATCTGCCTATTATTCAATACCCCGGGCACTGCAGCACATTCATGCCTCTATCTTATGGATCCATGATGAAGACGATGATGTAACTCCCCTCAAAGATGTAAAACCAATTATCAAAAAAGCGCCGGCCAATATTGAATTTATGATCACCAAAGAGCTGGGGCATCGGAAAATTTACCGGGAAAATAAAGTTGTGAAAAAAGTAGTGGAGTTTCTTTAAACTCCTTCCCGCCCACCGAGCATGGGCACAAAGGAAAAATTATCATATACTTCTTCACTGTAACTGCCATCCGTATTTTTTGTGAGGCGCAGCATACGTTGTACAGCACCCTCTCCAACAGGGATTACCATTTTACCGCCGGTTTTGAGTTGGGCAATGAGTTTTTCCGGAATAAAAGGCGCTGCTGCAGTTATAATTACTTTATCAAAGGGGGCAAATGTGGGCAAGCCTTCAAATCCATCACCATAGAAGAATTTGATATTGGGATATTTTTTCAGATAACTGAATCCCCTGTTCTGATCGAATAAGGCTTTCTGTCGCTCAATTGTAAATACCTGTGCTCCCATTTCAGCCAATACGCAGGCCTGGTAGGCACTTCCGGTACCGATCTCCAACACTTTATCGAATGGTTTAACTTCCAGTAACTGTGATTGATAGGCTACCGTGTAAGGCTGTGAAATGGTTTGTCCTACCGCAATCGGAAAGGCTTTGTCTTCATACGCTTTATCATCAAACGCTGAATCCAGGAAATAATGACGCGGTAATTGGAGAATGGCATCCA
The DNA here is from genome assembly GCA_025455285.1 of Flavihumibacter sp. Taxonomy (GTDB): domain Bacteria; phylum Bacteroidota; class Bacteroidia; order Chitinophagales; family Chitinophagaceae; genus Flavihumibacter. The sequence goes on along the minus strand of JALOMU010000049.1, from coordinate 5,682 downwards.
GCACGCGTTCGTCTGTGATGCCTTTCTCCTTTAAATGATCTACCAGTTTTTTCCGAAGTCCTTTATGGCGATACGTATCTTCAAATCTTCTCATACCGCCCGCAAGTTATTGAAAAGGATCGGATGCCAAACCATCGCTTATAATTTCATATCGCTGATAATGCCTTTGATTTTAGCATCCAGCTCAGCTTCCTTAGCTGCAAAGGCGGAGCTTTCCGGAAGTTGTGTAGAGACGCTGAAGTAAAATTTGATTTTAGGTTCAGTACCGCTGGGTCTTGCTGAAATCTTGCTGCCATCAGCCAGTATGAATTGCAACACATTGCTTTTTGGCAGTTCGATTTTCCATTCGTCTCCAGTCTGGAGATTTTTACCCTGCTGCAATTCATAATCCAATAATTGCGCTACTGCAGAACCATTTATCGTCTTTGGTGGATTGGAGCGATACCCTTCCATCATAGCAGCAATCTGTTGCTGTCCATCCATACCTTTTTTGGTAATGGATATCAAATGTTCTTTAAAGAATCCATATTGTACATAGAGGTCGATCAGTTTCTGATAAAGACTTCTGCCCTTGTCTTTTTCGTAGGCAGCCATCTCACAGAGAAGCGCAACCGCACTTACGGCGTCCTTGTCGCGCAATTGCGGGCCAATCATCAACCCATAACTTTCTTCCCCACCAATTACATAATTTTCTTTTCCTTCTTTTTCCTTAATGAGCTCTGCAATCCATTTAAAGCCTGTCAGTACATTGTAGCAGGAGATATTGTTCTGCCTGGCGATTTCATCAATTAATTCGGTGGTTACAATAGTTTTTACCACCATATCATTTGGCTGTGCAAGGCCTTTTGCTTTTCTGGCTTCAATCATGTAATTAAATGCCAGCACGGCAGTTTGGTTGCCATTCATCAGCACCCAGTTGCCATCGCTGTCTTTCACGCCAATGCCTACCCTATCTGCATCCGGATCCGTTCCCAGTAGAATATCGGCATCTAGTTCTTTTGCTTTTTTCAATCCAAGCGCCATTGCATCGGCTTCTTCCGGATTTGGATAATTTACTGTTGGGAAATTGCCATTGGGTTCACTTTGTTCCTGCACAATGGTAACGTTCGTGAAACCAAAATCCGCAAGCACATCCGGAACCAGTTTGATGCCCGTTCCATGAATGGGTGTATAAACAATTTTCAGGTCTTTCTGACGGGCAATCACATCCGGATAAACGCTCAGGCTTTTTACCATGTTGCGATAGGCGGCATCCATTTCAACTCCAATCAGGGTAATATTGGCTTCCCCTCCCGACCATTTTACTTCATCTACCGAAGCAATTTTTTCAACTTCCTTGATGACGTTTTTATCGTGTGGTGGTACCAGTTGTCCACCATCGTTCCAATAAGCTTTGTAGCCATTGTATTCTTTTGGGTTATGGGAAGCGGTACACACCACTCCCCCCTGGCAGCCCAGGTGACGGATACTGAAACTCAGTTCGGGAGTAGGGCGCAGGGCTTCAAATAGATATACTTTAATACCATTGGCTGCAAACACGTTGGCAGTGGTTTCAGCAAAAAAGCGGCTGTTATTGCGACTGTCATGTGCAATCGCTACTTTGATTTCAGTATTCGGATAAGAGGCTTTCAGGTAATTGGAAAATCCCTGTGTAGCCATTCCTACGGTGTATTTGTTCATGCGGTTGGAACCCACCCCCATGATGCCGCGGAGGCCGCCGGTTCCGAATTCGAGACTGCGGTAAAAAGAGTCAGTTAGTTCAGCTGGATTGGTTTTGATCAGGTCTTCAATGCTGGCTTTGGTTTCGGCGTCGTAATTGCCATTCAGCCACTGGTCTACTTTTGCTTGTATTGCTGCATCCATATGGTTCGCTTTTTTAATCGGGGTTGAAGATATAGAATCTGAATGGAATCTGTTTAGCCGGGTAAAACGTATTTTTAGGGCTGAAATATTTTATTGGTGCAGCTGATACAGTCACTCATATATTGCATTTTTGTTTTGATATCCGTCCTTTTTTCGACGAATCATGTTTTTGCTCAGTCTTCCGATAGCGTCTCATCCATTCGGGTTATCATCCAGGACAGTACAGCAATACAGTACCCGGTTCCTGATGTGAACTTAGGGAAGATGGCAAATTATTATATCCCCCCGCCCCCATCCCGCAAATGGTGGGTTGTCGGGGGGCATGCGGCTGTTTGGGCCGGCACGTATATCGCTCTAAACAAAGCCTGGTACGATGGTTATGAACGCCAGGGCTTTCACCTCTTTGATGATGGCAGGGAATGGAACCAGCTAGATAAAGCCGGACATGTCTGGACCACCTATCAGTTGGGCCGCCTGTCTGGAGAGGTTTGGAAATGGGCGGGGCTGCGGCAAAACCAGGCCGTTTGGCTGGGGGGCGCCAGTGCCATGGCTTTCCAGGGCATCATCGAATTGCAGGATGCCTATTCTGCCAAATGGGGCTTCAGTTGGTGGGATATCGCTGCCAATACAGTTGGTGCAGCTGCCTATGTATCTCAGGAATTAGGCTGGAAGGAACAGCGCATCCAGATAAAAATGGGATATTTTCCCTATAACTATCCGACGGAACTGAAAAACCGCCAGCAAGAATTGTTTGGTGCGGGCTTTGCGGAAAGAATACTCAAAGACTATAATGGACAAACCTATTGGCTGAGTGCTAATCTTGACAGGTTTTTCCCGTCAGCGAAACTCCCCAAATGGCTGAATCTTTCGGTTGGGTATAGCAGTGATCTGATGCTGGGAGGAATGAGCAACAACTGGACAGAAGCGGATGGTACTCCGGTGAACCGGAATGATATAGCCCGTGTCAGAAGATATTATCTTTCCGCGGATGTAGACTTAACGCGCATCCCTACCCGAAAAAAATGGGTGCGAACGATTTTTACTGCCCTCAACTCTATTAAGGTACCTGCTCCTTCCCTTGAATACAATAATGGTGGAGGTTTCCGCTTTCACTGGTTGCACCAGTAATCTTATTCCAGGTAGGCTCCGCTAACTGAATCCCCTTCCACCGTTACATAAATATGATCCTGCATGGTAGTTGCCAGGCTGATCCCTACATAATCCGCTTTTACCGGATAGGCTTTATGCGTGCGTTCCACCAGGGTTAAAATCTGGATTCTTTCCGGATGGTGCGACAAAAACGGCTGCATAGCATATAAAATAGTTTTGCCACTATTGGTTACATCATCCACCAGTACGATCGTACGATTGGCAAAATTCAGTTCTTTGCTGAGGGTGATAGTAGTAGGGTGACGTTTATCAAGGCTTATTTCAATGATCTCAGAAGGTATTTCCGCAATTTCATGAATCAGTTTTGCCAGCAGACGGGCCATTACTACACCATTGTCTCGTATTCCGGCAATAACGATAGGATCCCTGGTTCCAATCAGTTCTTCTGCCATTTCATTTGAATTTCAGGGCGAAAAATTACAACAAATCATTGAGCCTATGCGAAATCACTTAATTTAGTTGCACAATACCGATCTTATGCATTACCTGCAACAAATTGCTTTTGTATTGTTACTGCTTGCCGCTGTCTGGTTTTTTTCCAGGCAGGTCAAATTCATTCGCCGTAATATCCTGCTGGGAAAAGATGAAAACTTCAGCGATCATCCTGACCTTAGGTGGAAAAATGTGTTACTCCTTGCTTTTGGACAGAAGAAAATGTTCAAAAATCCGTTAGTTGCCATCCTGCATTTTGTGATCTATGCCGGATTTATCATCATTAACCTGGAAGTCCTGGAAATTGTTTTGGATGGAATCCTGGGTACACACCGGCTCTTTACCGGTTTCCTGGGTATGGGATTCTATCGCTTTCTGATCAACAGTTTTGAATGGCTGGCTTTGGGTGTACTCCTAGTTTGTGTGATTTTCCTGGCCAGGAGAAATATGCTGAAGATCCGGCGATTTATTTCAAATGACCTGGATGGATGGCCACGCTCGGACGCAAATTATATTCTTATTACCGAGATCATTCTGATGCTGCTTTTCCTCACTATGAATGCCTCAGATGTGGTATTACAGGAACGTGGTGTGTCTGGTTATATGGAGCATGCAACAGGTGCATTTGCTGTATCCTCCTTTATTCAGCCCTTGTTAACCAGCTGGAGTGATAACAGTATTATATTATTGGAACGCATTTGCTGGTGGCTGCATATTGCCGGTATTCTTGCTTTCCTGAATTATCTGCCTTTTTCTAAACACCTGCATATCCTGCTCGCTTTTCCGAATGCCTATTATGCACGATTGGAAGAGCAGGGTAAAATGAAAAATATGCCGGCTATACAAAATGAAGTATTGTATGCCATGCAGCCGGAGCTGGCTCCAACGGAGGCCGGCGAAGCACCATCTTTTGGCGCCAAAGATGTGATGGAACTGAGCTGGAGAAACCTCCTTGATGCGTACAGCTGTACTGAATGTGGTCGTTGTTCTGCTGCCTGTCCGGCTAATATCACGGGTAAATTATTATCCCCCCGCAAAATCATGATGGATACCCGCGATCGCCTGGAAGAAGTTGGTAAGAACATTGACAAGAATGGAGTGTTTGTACCGGATGGAAAAGCACTTTTGAACGATTATATCACTACCGAGGAATTAAGAGCATGCACAACTTGTAATGCCTGTGTGGAAGCATGTCCGGTTAGCATCAGTCCGCTTGAAATCATTCTGGAACTGCGTCGCTCGCTGATCATGGAAGCCAGTAATGCGCCCCAGGAATGGAATGCCATGTTCTCCAATGTGGAAAACAATTTCGCTCCCTGGAAATTCAGTCCGGATGAGCGCGATGCCTGGACTCAAAATTAACTGCCGACCTGATTCTTATCAGGTTTTTCAGGATCTAATCCGCTTAGCTTTAAAAAAAATAAACTATGGCAATACTTGAAAACAAAGTTGCAATTGTTACTGGTGCCGGATCAGGTATCGGTAGAGCTATTGCGATCGCCTACGCCCGTGAAGGAGCAAAAGTGTTGGTTTCTGATATAAACGAAGCTGGTGGTGAAGAAACAGTAAAGGAAATTACAGCAGAAGGCGGCACAGCTGTTTTTTACAAATCCGATAGTTCGTCTATAGAAGATAACAGACAATTGGTTGAAAAAGCGGTGGATGAATATGGTGGATTGCATATTGCTTGCAATAACGCCGGAATTGGTGGTCCGCTTGGCGCAACGGCCGACTACCCGATTGATGGCTGGAACAAAGTGATTGGTATCAACCTGAGTGGTGTTTTTTATGGCATGCATTTCCAGGTAGCAGCTATGTTGAAATCCGGAGGTGGAGCCATTGTTAATATTGCCTCCATTTTAGGTGCGGTTGGTACCCGCTTCTCTCCGGCATATGTGGCAGCTAAACATGGAGTGGTTGGGCTTACCAAAGCCACTGCACTTGAGTATGCCAGTCAAGGTGTTCGGGTGAACAGTATTGGCCCGGGTTATATACTAACACCACTACTAACTAATGCTTTGGATGAAGCCACACTGGAACAGGTAAAATCACTGCATCCTATTGGCCGCCTGGGAACATCGGAAGAAGTTGCTGAGCTCGCACTCTGGCTGAGTTCGGATAAAGCTTCTTTCGTAACGGGTTCTTATTATGCGGTAGACGGAGGATATCTTGCACAATAATATGATCCGTTATCTCGCATTAGGTGATTCCTATACG
>JALOMU010000480.1 GCA_025455285.1 Flavihumibacter sp. | reverse complement strand
CCGGATGTATGGAACGTAATGCTGCAGGTGCTGGATGATGGTCGCCTTACCGATAACAAGGGCAGGGTAGTGGATTTCAAGAATACCATCATCATCATGACCAGCAATATTGGTAGTCATATTATCCAGAACAATTTTGAAAGTGTGGACGAAGACAACAAAGAGGAGATAGTAGACCGTACGCGGGTGGAACTAATGGAATTGCTGAAGCAGACCATACGTCCGGAGTTTTTGAACAGGGTGGATGAAATCATCATGTTCCAGCCGCTGATGCGCAATGATATCCGGAATATTATCAGGATACAATTGGAGAACCTGCGGCAGTTGATTCTTAAGAATGGCATTGAACTCAAATTCAGTGACTATGCCATCGATTACCTGGCTGATAATGGAGATATTGAGAAAAATAAAACCGTACTGGTAGATGTATTTGATGGAGTAGTGGTATTTCGAAATGAATAAGTAAATTCCGGTATGTGTTATTATAACAGGCTGATTGTTCCGGAAAGCAGGGTGTTTACGATAGGTGACATGACCCTGAACTTGCCGGATCAGTCAGCCTTAACCTATGCCATGCAAAGTGGCTTTGAATATGGCAGCTGGCCGATTGTGCGGGTGGCTGAAACAGGCGGACTCGAAATTGTACAGGCGCACTGGGAATTCCTGGCTCCCTGGGTTAAGAGCTGGAAAGAAGTTGAAACCGCGCGGCAGAAATATACCACGTTGAATGCGATCGGGGAAAAGTTGCTGAGCTCCAACTTATACAAAGAAGCTGCAATGAAACGTCGCTGCCTGGTACCTTCATCCGGGTTTTATGAATGGCGGCATGTGAAACTGGAAGGAGCCAAAAAAGAATCAGCCGTGCCTTATTTTGTATACCTGCCGGATCAACCGGTTTTTTATATGGGGGGCATTTGGCAGGACTGGACAGACAGAGAAACAGGAGAGCATATTGTCAGTTTTGCAATTGTAACCACCGCGGCGAATGATTTGATGAGCAGGGTACATAACAAGAAGCAACGCATGCCCCTGATTTTGCCGGATGAGCTGGCCCTGGAATGGCTGAAACCCGCGCTGGATGAGCATCGCGTCGAGGAACTGACCCATCATCAGCTGGATCCGGCACTGATGGAGGCCTATACCATTCCAAAAGATTTCCGGCAGGCCCTGGACCCCGTTGAACGAGTAGAGGTGGAGGGATTGCCTGCTTTATAGATAGTATCATGATCAAAGCAACCCTTACAATTGAGAAATTCGGGCAGCAGGGAGAAAAAACCGGCTGGTCTTATCTGCTAATTTCCAAAGAGATGGCGGAAAAGCTCAACCCCGGTTGCAGAACGGCTTTCCGGGTGAAGGGGATGCTGGATGAACTGCCCATAACGGGACAGGCATTGATCCCCATGGGGGAAGGTGCATTTATTCTGCCTTTAAAAGCCGATATTCGCAAAAAACTGGGAAAACAAAAAGGGGCCACAGTCCGCCTAAACCTGGAATGGGACCCCGCGGATCCTGAATTGGACCCCGATTTGCTGGCCTGTTTGGAAGATGAACCTGCTGCGTATCAATGGTTTAAGTCCTTAACCCCGGGTCACCAGCGCTATTTCAGCAAATGGATAACAGATGCTAAAACAGCCACTACCCGTACCAAACGAATTGCTCAGGCGGTAGATGCCCTTGCGAAGCAATGGGATTTTGGCCAGATGATACGCGCCAATAAGAAACAACCATTTGACAACTAAGATTGTCTTATATATACCAACTAACTGCTCTTTAAAAAAAGGAGCAACAATATGATAAACGCGAACAAGATAGAAATTATCGAACCCCGGACCATCTGGATTGGTAATGAAAAGGCCCCGGTAAAAGTGATTATGTACGGCGATTATGAAAGTGAAGCCTGTGCCAAAGCCCAGGAAGCTATCGATCTATTATTGAAGCAGTTCCCTGAGCAGATCAAGTTTCAATACCGCCATTTTCCTTTGACCAAAGTGCACCAGCATTCTCATAAAGCCGCCGAGGCAGCAGTAGCAGCCATCCAGGAAGGCAAATTCTGGGAGATGCACCATCTCTTATTTGCACACCGCAGAAGACTGGGACCGATCAGCCTGAAAGAGTATGCAAGAGAAGCCGGCGTAATGGACAAAAACCTGATCCCCAAACTGGTGGATTCGGTGTATGGCTGGACTGTAAGAGCCGATTTATTAGAAGGTGTTGATAAAGGCGTGCGCGATGTACCTGCCATCTTCATCAATGATGAACGTTATGAAGGCAAGCCCACAGGCTCAGGCAAAAAAACTATATTGGAATCATGAAAAATGCATGGTTCCTTTTTTTATGCCTGCTCTTCTCGGCGAGCCTGGTTGCCCAGGTGAAAATAGTAGGCGTACAGGCGGTGCTGGCAACCGATCGCGATGGTCGGGGTATGATCATGAGTGCCAAAGAAATCCAGGGCTCTCCTTATGTGGGCGAAAACTGGTATGATGGAACGGTGGTCTACAGCAATGGCCTTTCCGCCAAATCAGGCCAGCTCAATTTTGATTTGTACAGCAATAAACCAGCTTTTCGTGAAGGGGATGCGTATTTTCATTTCAGGGATCCTGTACGCGAAATCCGGTATGAAGCTGAGTTCAATGGCAAGCCCAAAACCATGATTTTCAGAAATGAATATCCGGCTGCCGGCAACCAGGATAAAACCTTTTATTATCGGGTAGAAGAAGATGGTCCGAAGTTTCAACTGCTCCAGTTACTGGAAAAAGTAGTGTACCAGGAGATGGTTACCATCGCGGTATATGAAAAGAAATTTGTGCAGCAGGAAGAATGGTACCTCTTTGATGCCGCCGCCGGCAAACTGATCAAATTACCCAAATCGAAAAAAGACCTGGCGCAGGCGGTAAGTGGATTTTCTCCCGCCCTGGGAGAATA
>JALOMU010000048.1 GCA_025455285.1 Flavihumibacter sp. | reverse complement strand
ACAGTTATTCACTTTTTTTCTTGTTGCTGGGATGGCAATGGGAGTACAAGCACAACAACCAGTACAGGAAAGAGATCTTCCTGATGGCATTCTTATCAGTTTTAAAAACGAATTTACAGATGTCAGTGGATCAGAATGGAAAATGAAAGATGGTATTTACAAGGTACATTTCAAAAGAAATGGTGTAAAGAACATGGCTTCGTTTGATGAAACCGGTAAACTTACATCAAAGGGGGTGGAAATTAAAGAAAATGAACTTCCATCCGCTATTAATACTGCGGTCAGCAGCGCGCATAGCGGAAGAAAAATAGATGAGATATATAAGATTGAAAAAGATGCTAAAACAAGTTACCTGGTTAAACTAAAAGGTGATCCTGAAACAAAATTGATGTATTCAGCAGAAGGGCAACTTCTAAAGGATAAATCGGGATATTAAAACATGTTTTAACTCCAGTATACCATCTATCAGCTATTCTTTTGTAAAATGCTTTTCAATGGTTGTTTTTAGTCAGTGTAAGGTGGATTAGCTGCTAATTCATCTTACACATTTTTATAAACCAAGACGAATTATCCAATATTGAGATTTTTAGATCTAAAAGAGGCTAATTTATTATACAAGGTCTTTCGATCAATTTTAAGCAAACGAGCCACTTTTGATTTATTGTATTTATGTTCTTTCATAGTTTGTAATATCAGTTCAAACTCCTGTAATTGCAATATATCCTTCAGGGCATAGGGAGATTTAATACCAGTTTCCACAGTTGATTCTTCACTATCCACTTCCTGCTCCCCTACCGGATCTCCCGCTTCCAGATTAGGTACATGCTGAATTGAATTAAAAAGATTAGTGGGAAGGTCAGCTATTGTAATGGTTTCTTTGGCAACCAAACAGGCTCGTCGAATAATATTTTTAAATTCCCGTAAATTCCCTGGAAAATCATAATTCAACAGGATTTCTAATGCACCTTTTGAACACCCTGTTATAATTTTCCCTAGTTCCCTGTTCGAGTAGTTTATAAAATGGTTAATCATATTAGGTATCTCATCCTTTCGGTCTCTTAAGGCAGGAAGCTCAATACAAAATTCATTAAGCCGGTGATACAAATCCTCCCGAAACAAACCCGACTGAATTTTATCCATCAAATGTTCATTGCTGGCTACAATAATCCTTATATCTATCGGAGTGTCTGATGAACTTCCAATACGTTTTATTTTTCTTTCCTGTAATACTCTTAACAAAGCAACCTGTATGGAATAGGAAAGGTTGGCAATTTCATCCAAAAAAACAGTTCCACCATTTGCTTCCTCCAGACAACCTTTTTTTAACTGGAGGGCACCTGTGAAGGCACCTTTTTCATAACCGAACAATTCGCTATTGGCCAAGTCTACAGTTAGTGCGCCACAATCAATTGCAACAAAAGGCATGGACTGTCTATCACTTTGTTCATGAATTAACTTCGCAATTATTTCTTTTCCCGTTCCACTTTCTCCATAAATAATTACTGAATAATTAGTTTGAGCCACCAGTTTTACTTGTTGTAACGCGTTTTGAAATATGGTATTGGTACCAACATAATAATTATTTAAAATAAATGATCCATTTGAAGAAGATTGCTGTTTTGCTTCGGTTGTTAATTTTGTCTCAACTAGTACCTGCTGATTAAATGCTCCTTTAACGGCTGACAAGAGATCCTCAGGAATTATTGGTATTAACAAATAATCCACTGCCCCGGCTTGAATAGTGGAGACCGCCTGCCTTAAATTGTTGATATCGGAAGTAAATATAATAATCGGCGCACGCGTCTTTTGCATTATAAAATGAACTAATTCAGGTGTCGTCATTTTTGGCCAGCAGCATTGGCTGAGAATAATACAATCATCTGGAGCAGAAAGCTGATTCCATTCGTTGATTGAAACTACTGTTTCCACTTCAAACAGCTTTCTTTTTAAGTAGGCAGTAAACAAATTCCTTTGGTAAGGATCATCAGATAAAAGGATAATTCGATTCATTTGTTTTGGTTTAAAAAGTAAATTTTCAAAGAACAGATGCATTTACCCTTTAAAACTCAAAATATCAATATGCAGCAGGACACCTGCTAAATATGTAGAATATAGTGTAGAATTGATTCTACATTTTATTGGAAAAGTTTTTTTTCTGGTATTCGTTATGCAATAGGATCAACTGGTTAATGCAATAACTCGGCCACAATGGTTATAGACTGTTCCACCCTAGAAGGAATATGGGGAATTATTCCACAGATTCGCCCTGGAATGACTATTTATTGCTTTCGGATAAACATTCAACAATGAAACATTTTTATTCAATTATTATAATTAGTGGATTGATATTCACATCCTGCGCCAATGAACAGCAAAAAGAAACTTACTCAAATAGATCAATGAATGAAGGTATGGACACCACAGGAACAAGTCGGGATACAGTTTCAATTAACGATAGAAAAGAAGACTCTACCTTTTTAGTTCAGGCATTAAGCGGCGGTGTCATGGAAATCCGATTAGGTGAATTGGCAATAAAAATGTCCAAACGGAAATCTACTCAACAACTTGGAAAAATGATGATTCAGGAGCACTCAAAATCGAATGAAGAAATAATACAGTTGTTGCAACAACAAGAAATAACCCTGAACGATACCCTTATAAAACTACATGCATCCAAAATAAAAGATTTCGAGAAAGAAAAGATTGCAGATTTTGATGCTAAATACATAAAGGAAATGCAAAAGGATCACAGGGAAAATATTTCCAGGTTTGAGAGCCAACTTTCTAAAACAAATAATACAACGGTAAAAGATTTTGTGAACCGAATGCTACCTGTATTGCGGAACCATCAAAATCATATAGAAACCCTGGTCAAAGAGGAAATGTAATACTATGTTTCGTATTACTGACAATAAAGCAAAAGGGTGCCAACAGTTTGAAGCTGCTGGCACCCTTGTAGATTTGCATACTCTTGTATTGTATTTAATCTTCCTGTTCAGCCTCTAAGTTGATATTGTTTTCTGCGATAGCAGTAAGTTTAAGATCAGCTTGTTTTTCTTCTTCCAGGGTTATTGCCAATACTTCAGCGGCATCATTAAAACCGAGTGTTCTGGCAAGAACAGTGAGGGTACCATAGGAGGATATCTCATAGTGTTCAACTTTTTGAGCGGCGGCTATGATGCCGACATCCCGGGTAAGGGAATCTTCTTTAGTTTCTTCCATAATGGTTTCACCTTCTTTAATCAGCCCTTCCATAGCTTCACATTTTTTTACTTGTGCACGTTCACCGATCATTTCAAAAATCTTCTCCAAACGGTTTACATGTTCTTCAGTTTGAACGAGATGTTCATCCAGTGCTGACTGAAGCTCTTCAGTTGTGGCATTTTTAGACATTTTCGGAAGTGTTTTTAAGAGATTCTTTTCTGCCCAATAAAGATCCTTGAGCGAATTGTGAAAGAATTTCTCCAATGAGGATGTACCCAAAGAGGATTTCGAGATACCTGGTTTTTTTAATGTAGTAGATTTTGATACTGGCATGATACTATTTATTTTATGATTCAACATGCTTTAATCAAAGACAATACCAGTGCAGTGGACAAAATAAACTGTGTAATAAATCAACAGAGAGAAGAAGCTGCAGAGCAACAATGGGGAGGAAAAGTAGCAGTAAACAATGTTGAATACCTATTTCTTACTGCGCGTTTTTAATATAATTGGGCGATTCACATTCTTTCCAATACTCCACAATTTTTACGATCACCATTTTTAATTTATCATAATTACCGGGTTTGACGAAAAACCCTTGAATAGATCTTGAATAAGCGTCAATTACATGTTTCTGTTCCGCGCAAGTAGAAAAGAAAAGATAAGGAATGGATTTTAATCGTAAATCTTCATTATTGTGAACTTTTTCTCTTAATTCCATCCCATTTAGTTTGGGCATGTTTATATCGGAAAGGACAAGAAACGGCTCAATAGCTGTATCGGTTAGGTACTCTAAAGCCTTTATACTGTCTCCAAAGAAAATGAGCTTATTGTCATAATTGAGTTCATTGAATATCTCGGTCAAAATATCCTGATCATCAACATCGTCTTCAATAATGACAATCGGACCGCTTTTATTCATGGTGGAAATTTAGATTGGTAAGGTACAGATGTTTCACAAGTATCCGGATGTTACTGAGGGATAATATACAACAGATTGATAGACAGTCTCCTGCATATCTTTTTGTGAATTGGTAACAGCTGCTTGAAATATAGAGCCCCAACTGAGATCAGCCGGGGCTTTAACCTTATCCTGTGGTTATTACAGATCCGGTACCAGAACAGTATTAGGATTCTTGTCCTGGCCGGATTGGCGATAAAATTAATAAAACTAGCTGAAACACATAAGTTTATAGCATAAATCCCCCGGACACTTCAATCCGTTGACCCGTAATCCATTTAGCCTCCTCTGAACATAGGAAAGCTACTACCCCACCAATATCTTCCGCCTGACCAATTCTTGGAATGGCTGTCTGGGATTTCAGGTACTCCTGAATATGCAAATTATCCCGGGTGCGTCCGCCTCCAAAATCAGTGGCTATTGCGCCGGGTGCCACCACATTTGCTCTGATATTGCGGCTCCCCAACTCTTTAGCCAGGTTGACAGTTAGTGTTTCTACTGCTGCTTTTATACTGGCATAAGCCGCCCTTCCTGGAAACGAAACCCGTGTTACTGCTGAAGAGATATTTACAATACCGCCACCATTATTCAGTATGGGCAACAAACCTTGTGTCAGGAAAAATACCCCTTTAAAGTGAACATTCATTAGTCGATCGAATTGCTGCTCCGTTGTTTCAACAAAAGAGGGACTATCTAATCCAAATCCTCCGTTATTGATCAAATAATCAATTTTGCCGGTTGTAAATGTCGTTTGTAAAGTTGTTTGCAATTCAGCCAGAAAGCCCGCAAAGCTCGAACCATCTTCTACGTTTAATTGAATAGCAATAGCATTTTGACCAAGGGCTTTAATTTGATTCACTACTTCCTCAGCTGCATTTTTATTGCTATTGTAAGTCAAAATCACATCTATTCCTTTTTGAGCAATTTTCAAGGCCATATCTTTTCCTAGTCCACGACCTCCTCCAGTTACCAGTGCAATTTTATTTTGTTTCATTTTTATTTTTTTGGGTTGTACAAATAGATTCAACAGTTTAAAAGTATAACTACAACATAGCTGCATTAGACGCTAAAAGGCAATTAAATAAATAGACTTTTATCAACTTTTCCGGATAACGGGATGCATAGTTTTGTCCACTTAAAATATCAAAATGGAAAAACAAGTGTATAATCCCTGGACCTGGCAGCAAGAGCGCAGTTATCACCAAGCAGTTGAAGTTAAAAATGTTTCGGGAACGTTGTATGTATCCGGACAAACAGCCATTGATGAGCAGGGAATTTCCAGTACTGCCGATATGAAGACCCAATTGGAACTGGCTATCCGGAATTTGGAAAAGGTAATTACAACAGCTGGTTATGAATGTAAGAATATAGTCCGTATTACCATGTTCACTACTTCCACAGAAGCATTATTACCACATTTTCAATTTTTCCAAAATTGGGTAGCTACCCATGGCATGAAACAGGCCCTAACCGTAATAGAAGTGGTCAGCCTGTTTGAAACCTTAACCGTAGAACTTGAAGCTACAGTCGTTAAATAAGTAAAAATGAAAAATATAAACATCTATTACCGGAAGGTTAAAGCAGCAGGACAAACCATTTTCTACAGGGAATCAGGGAACCAGGGAGATCCAGTGATATTACTCCTGCATGGTTATCCAACCTCCTCGCATATGTTCCGTAATCTTATTCCTATACTGAATACGCACTATCATGTTATTGCACCCGATCTTCCCGGGTTTGGTTTCTCCACTTCCCCTTCCAGAGAAGAATTTGAGTATACATTCGCCAATCTTACCCATGTAATGCAAGACTTTATTGATGTAATGAAGCTCAATAAATTTGCCTTGTATGTTTTTGATTATGGTGCCCCAACTGGATTTCGCCTTATGCTCAATAATCCGGGAAGAATTACGGGATTTATTTCGCAAAATGGAAATGCTTACCTGGAGGGATTAGGTGCAGCATGGGATCCCGTGAAAAAATACTGGGCCAGTAATTCACAGGAAGATAGAAACGCATTGCGTGGTTTTGTAAAACAGGAAGAACTCAGATTTCAATACTTTACTGGAGTCAATAATTCCGAATTGATTGCACCAGAAACTTATACACTTGATCAATACTTCCTCGACCAACCGGAATCAGATGAAAAGCAGCTAGACCTGATCGGCGACTATAAAAACAACATCGCCCTTTATCCCAGCTTTCAGGAATATTTCAGAAAACATCAACTACCTGCACTGATTTTATGGGGAAATAAAGATCCCTACTTTTTACCCGCTGGAGCAGCAGCCTATCAAAAAGATCTTCCGAGTGCAACTATCCGGTTTTATGACACAGGTCATTTTGCACTTGAAACCCATGTAACTGAAATTGGTGAAGAGATCCTGGAATTCTATGCTAAAATTCGGTAATTTTAGCTGCATGCATCCTCTATTTGATTATGTACATCGCTATACAGGCACCTTGCTATCAGAGGATGAATTTGCTCTTCTCTTAAGCCATTTTACCTACAAAAAAATAAGAAAAAAACAATTCATCCTCCAGGAGGGAGAAGTTTGTAAACACTTCGCCTTTATACTAAAAGGAGCAATGCGGCAGTTTTATGTGGATGATAGTGGAATGGAGCATGTAGTAAACCTGTCGATAGAAAACTGGTGGGCAGGTGATCAGGAAAGTTATGTCCTGGTTACCCCCTCTAAATATTATATTGAAGCATGGGAAGAATCTGAAGTATTGCTGATAACTTATCAAAACAAACTAAAATTAGGTAAGGATTTTCCTGCATTCAATGAATTATTGCAACGATTAGATGAACGCAATACAATTGCCAGTCAGAAAAGGATCACTTCCATGATAAGTATGACGGCAGAACAACGTTATAAGAACTTTTTGGAAAGCTATCCCTATTTTTCAGAACGGTTCCCCAACCATATCATTGCTTCTTTTATTGGTGTTACCAAAGATACCCTGAGTCGTATCCGTAAAAAAGCAGCAACTCGATAATTGATTTTTGTCTATTTTATTTATAGCCTTTTGTCTTCGTTTAACGGGTATGGATTGATCTAATTTTGAAAATAAAAATGAAATCAATTAAATCTTTATTTATGTCAGCAAGCATCGCACTTGCATCAGTAACAGCTGATGCTCAAAACAAGACAAACTCATTCGGCAGAGAAGAATACATAACTGTGGACAAACAGGTTAAACTACATGTAACTGATTTAGGTGAGGGAAAACCGGTAGTTTTAATTCATGGCTGGCCATTAAGCGATGCTATGTATGAATATCAATACCAATTCCTGGTAGAGAAAGGCTACCGGGTAATAGGAATAACAATGCGCGGATTCGGTAAATCTGACAAACCTTTTGGCGCTTACAATTACGATGTTTATGCACAGGATATAAAAACTGTCCTGGATAAATTGAATATCCAGGATGTAACTTTAGGTGGTTTTTCTATGGGCGGTGCTATTTCCATTTATTATGTTGCCAAATACAACAGTAGCCGGGTGAGCAAACTGGCATTATTTGGCGCTGCGGCCCCTAGTTGGACCAAAAGACCGGACTATAACCTTGGCTTTACTCCAGAGGCAGTAAATGACCTGATTGCACTTAGTAAAGTGAACAGACCCCAACTGCTGGAGAATTTCGGTAAAATATTTGGCGCAACTGAAACGGCTATTCCTGCAGGCCTGGGTAATTGGCTAGGTGGTATCAATTTGGAGGCTTCACCATATGCTACCACCCAAAGTTTGATCGCCTTACGCGATACGGATCTTCGCAAAGAGCTTTCAAAAATCAATATCCCCACCGCTATTTTCCATGGCACGAAGGATGTCATTTGCGAATTTGCGCTGGCAGAAGAAATGAACAAAGGAATTAAAAACTCCTATATTGTAAAATTTGAAAACAGTGGTCACGGACTCTTTTTAGAAG
>JALOMU010000047.1 GCA_025455285.1 Flavihumibacter sp. | reverse complement strand
TAAATGATTCAGCATTTTCTTCATAAGGAATGATATAATAAACGCCTTCTTTTAATCGCATTAAAAGCCCACGTTTGGTCATGTCGCTAAGGAGTTCCCTTACTGCGCTTTCTTTTGAGTTTGGTAATGCCAGAAAAGCCTCATTATAATCAAAGCATGTTCTGTTTTGACCATTGAAATAAGACAATACTCTATTTGATTGCGTTGATATGTATTTATTTTTCATAGTGAATATATCAGGATTAACCTGACTATAGTGATACGTAAAGTAATAAATTCCTGCGTTTTTTTGCAAATAATCATCTTTTATATTCATATAGTCAGGACAAACCTGACTATATGAATATAAATAATCATTGCAAGTTTTAAGGACTAATACATAGGGTTGAAACTGAACTTTTCAAAATCGGTCAGTACAAAAACCGATAAGGCAGGTCCTTGTCTTCTTTCGCATAGTCGATACCGATACGCGGTCCTACAATTATTTCATGGGGCTGGTAGCTATCATCCCAGATACTGATGGGTCCATCAAGTGGCCATCCGGTATGAGCTGTGCGAATTCCGAGGGCTTTGGTAACCAACCCCGGACCGCCTGCCAGTTTATGTACCGGACCTGGTTCTGCTTTTCCCAAGCGTTCGCGAATGACTGCTATTCCTTCAACCGGTTCAATAGCGCGGATCAATACCACCTGTGGCATTTCTGCCTTATTGGTGACCACATTAAACAAATGATGAATACCATAACAGAGATAGACATACGCAAAACCACCCGGACCGTACATGATTTCAGTTCTGGCAGTTCTTCTTCCACCATAGCAATGCGATGCCCGATCCGCCTCACCTGCATAGGCTTCGGTTTCGCTGATTCGGCCACTGGTGCGGATTCCATCGAATTCAGTAACAATGATCTTACCCAGTAAAACGCGGGCCATTTCCACCACATCAGCACCTTCAAACCAGGAAAGCGGGAGTTTTGTCATCTTTTTGCGAATGGTCTAGGTTCAAAGTAATAAATTTAGGCGCTTAAATAACCGACTATTGCTGAAAGAACTCATTATAGCATTTGAATCCTTCTACAAGGCGCATCATTTTATAGTACAGCATAAACTCTGGAGATGGATTCTGATACCCGGAATTATTTACATGCTGCTCTTTGTTACGGGTATGTATTTTTTTATCAGCTCTGCCAATGATGCCGTGAATTACCTGACCAACCTGATTGGTATTGACCGCTGGTTGCAGGAACAGAAAAGTGGGATTCTCAGTTTTCTCTTTATGATGGGGGGCATCATGGTGCAGGTATTGCTCGTATTTTTCTACTTCTCTTTCTTCAAGTTTTTTTTCCTGATTGTAGGCTCACCGGTATTTGCGTACCTGAGTGAAAAGACGGAGTCTATTATAGAAGGCCGCGATTTCCCCTTCAGTTTTAAACAATTGCTGAAACTCGCTTTGCGCAATTTGCTTTGGCAAACCGTGTATACCGTATCAATTTTGCTTCTCTCCTTTGTTCCTTTGGTGGGATGGATCAGTCCCCTGATCTCTCTTTTTGTGGAATGTTATTACTATGGTTTCTCGATGGTGGATTACAGTTGTGAGAGAAGAAAATTATCGCCGGCAGAAAGTATCCGATTTATCAGTGAGCACAAAGGGCTTGCAATTGGAAACGGGTTGCTTTTTTACCTGATGCATGCCATCCCTTTTGTAGGATGGGTGTTGGCTCCCTCTTATGCTGTAATTGCTGCTACCCTGAGTTTTCGTGAAATGGAAAAGAAATAAGTATGGCAAGTGCTGCACTTGGTGCTGTTTACCTGATTCCCTGTTACCTGGATGAGGAACACCTGGAAGTGATTCCTGCTTATGTGCTGGAAGCCGTTCAGCAATGCCAGGTATTTTTTGTGGAGAATGAACGAACCGCCCGACGTTTTCTGAAACGTATCTGGAAGGAAATGGTGATTGACAACTACGACTGGTTTACCATTCATAAAGCAGAAATGGAGGTGAAGGATCAGTTTCGGCAACAGTTGCAAAGAGGTAAAAACATTGGAATTATCAGTGAAGCTGGTTGCCCGGGAGTAGCTGATCCGGGACAGGTTCTTGTGGCGGTTGCACAACAAATGGGTGCAGTAGTGAAGCCATTGGTAGGACCTAGTTCTATATTATTAGCCTTGATGGCAAGCGGCTTAAATGGGCAGCATTTTCAATTTCATGGATACCTTCCGATTGATGCCGGTGCCCGCAATAAAATGCTGAAAGAGCTGGAGCAGGAAAGCATAAAAACCGGTTGTACCCAGCTTTTTATTGAAACGCCGTATCGTAATAATGCCTTGCTGGAGGCGATTTTACAACAATGCCGCCCCGACTCACGGTTATGCATAGCGGTAGATATTACCGGGACGAATGAAGTGATACAGACCCGAACCATGCGCGACTGGCAAAAAAATAAGCCGGAGCTGCATAAGCGTCCGGCTGTATTCCTGATAGGTTCCTGAATTATTCAGGTGTATGTGTTTTCGGTGTAATCACTTTTTCCGAAGGCTGCCCACTCATGGAAAGAATGCTGTCAACGATGTATTTGGTATTACCTCTCCAGGGGATAGCACCTAAATACTCTTTGTAGTGGAGATCAAATTGTTTGCCGCTGTTTTCCATCAGCATGGTGGCAATCTGGTCATTTTCTACAGAAAACTCAAATTCATAGGACTGAATACTACCTGCCATGCCTCCACGAAAACCGCTCTGGATCAGCTTTCCTTCATAGGTTTTAAAGATGTATCCTTTTTTAACCACGAAGTTCAGCTCACCTGATTTTACCCCTTCTCCAAATACCCAATAGAATCTCCAGTAGAACAATCCCGCGCCGATCGCAATCAGGGCAATGATAACAATTGTGAAAAACCTTCCCATAGTGTTGATTTAATGATATATGAAAATAATCATAATCCATATTTGTCGATCATATAAATCAACAAAGCCATATTCAGGGCTCCCAGATCCATCTCTCTTTTGTTGACTGCTTCAAAAACATCGTTGCGGGCATGGTGCAGATCAAAGTAGCGGGAGCCATCCGGACTTAAACCAGCTACCGGGGTTCCAAGGCTTCTGTTAAGCGGACCGATATCAGCTCCACCACCACCATTGGCAAACTGGTACACACCATAAGGTACAAACAAAGGCACCCATTGCCGGATGCGTTCCAGTTTGGCTGCCTCTAGTGTGAAGCCAAAACTGCGGGGAGTGAATCCGCCTGCATCACTTTCCAGGGCGAAAACATGCTGTTCATTCTTTGCTTTCGCCTCTTTCGCATATTGATTGCCACCGCGTAAACCATTTTCCTCATTGGCGAATAAAACCACCCGGATGGTATGGCGGGGTTTGTAACCCATGGCTTTGAAAGCGCGAATCACCTCAATGGATTGCACACAACCGGTACCATCATCATGGGCGCCTTCTGCGGGATCCCAGCTGTCGAGATGCCCGCCCACGGTGATAAACTTATCCGGAAATTCAGAACCGGTGAACTCACCAATGATATTGTGACCAGTAGCATCCGGCTTGAAATGCGCCAAACTTTTATAATAGACCTGCACCGCTTTGCCAGCTTTCAGTTGGGCGATTAGCTGATCCGCATCTTTGAGCCCTATAGCCGCAGCCGGAATTTTCGGGTAAGCGGTATCGTAAGCCAATGCCCCTGTGTGTGGATGGTTGTCATTGGCGCTGGCAGTAACCGAACGAATCAATACAGCAGCAGCTCCATATTTGGCAGCCCGGCTTGGGCCCGACCTGCGATAGGCACCTGATTCACCATAGGATTGTCCCACGGAAAGATTACGCGGATCAAATACATTATTGAAAATGATGATCGCATCCTTCAGCTCCTCTTTGCGTTTTTCGAGTTCTTCAAAATCATGAATGAGCACTGCTTTTTTCAGGAGGCCGTTTTTACCTGTGCCCATTGAGTTTCCAAGGGCCAGTACATCCAAAACCACTTTTATCTTTTTTCCGGATGCATCGGTGTACTGGTACCAGGCTTCATCCTTACCACCCCGATCCCAGTGAGGCACCTGTACTGCCTGTTTCCAGACTTTGTCGGCACCGGCAGCCTGCAGCGCTTTTTCAGCCCAGGCTTCGGATTTGTACATTCCGGGGGAACCGGCCAGGCGGGGACCAACGGTTTTGCACAATACCCGAAGACTTTCATAGGCTGCGGGAGAGCTCAAAACATCATTGGCCAGCTTGCGGAAAAAAATAGAATCCTGCTGAAAATCAAAAGATTGAGCACGTGCCGGGATAAAACTATGCACCTGCACCAACAGAGCGAGGAACCAAACAATTCTAATCATGTAAACGTTTTTTTAAAATTACCTAAACATTTTAATCCAGTACCTTCACAAGGAACTAAATAAAGTTATGCGTATCGGAATCGTATGTTACCCAACCTTTGGCGGAAGTGGTGTATTGGCAACAGAACTGGGAAAAGCATTGGCAGATAAAGGCCACCAGGTGCATTTCATTACTTATCAGCAGCCTGTTCGACTGAATGAATTCAACGCCAACATATTTTATCACGAAGTGAGGGTACCAACCTATCCTCTCTTTGATTATCCACCCTATGAAACCGCACTGGCCAGTACGATGGTGGATGTGATCATCAACAACAAGCTGGATTTGCTGCACGTGCATTATGCCATCCCGCATGCATCGGCTGCCTATATGGCCAAACAGATATTATTGAAGCAGGGTATTTCCATTCCGGTGGTAACCACCTTGCATGGTACCGATATTACCCTGGTAGGAAGAGATAAAACTTATGCGCCGGTAGTTACCTTCTCTATTAATGAAAGTGACGCCATTACCGCGGTATCCGATAACCTGCGGGAAGAAACCTTCAAATGGTTCAAAATTGAAAAAGAGATTGAAGTGATCCACAACTTCGTGGATGTGGCTCGTTTCCGCAGAAAAGGAATTGACGCATTTCGCAGGGTGATTGCACCACAGGGAGAACGCATCCTGATGCATGCTTCCAATTTCCGCAAGATCAAACGCATTGAAGATGTGGTGCGGATCTTTAGCAATGTGGTGAAAAAAGTGCCCAGCAAATTATTGTTTGTGGGTGATGGTCCGGAGCGTCCGGCAGCAGAAAGCCTGGCGCGTGAACTGGGCATTTGCGATCATATCCGGTTTGTAGGAAAGCAGGAGCAGATGGAGGAGATCATGGCAATTGCGGATTTGTTCTTACTGACATCTGAATACGAAAGTTTTGGATTGGTAGCACTGGAGGCGATGGCAGCAGGTGTACCGGTTATTTCAACCAATGCGGGTGGATTACCGGAGATCAATATTCACGGCGAGACTGGCTATCTCAGCAATATAGGAGATGTGGCCGATATGAGCCGCCATGCGATAGACTTACTCAGCAACCAGGCGCAATTGGATCAGTTCAAAGAGAACGCAAAAGTGCAGAGTGATCGTTTTGATATACACTTCATCGTGCCGCAATATGAAGCATTGTATGAAAAATGCCTGGAGCATATAACTGCAGCAGCGGAATAACTTATTTGCGGAGCCAGAGTTCGGGGTTGAGATTGATACGGTCGTCGTTGGTGATCAGGAATTCTAGTTCACCGCGACCTGCATCTTTTTCTTCGAGGCGCCCAATCAATTGACCGGTTTTTACTTTTTCACCCTTGCTTACGGTTACTTTGGAAAGATTACTATACGTAGTAAAGTATTTACCGTGTTTGATAATCACTGCCTGAATGGAACCGATGGTAAAGATGGCAGATACCTCCCCATCAAATACCGCTTTGATGGAACTATTTGCTTCGGCTTCAATGGTGATTCCTTCATTATCGTAATCAACTTTGAGTCCCTCGTACTGATTTCTTCCAAACTTCATCGCAACCCTGCCTGAATTCACCGGCCAGGGCAGGCTACCCTTATTCTTTTCGAAATTATCAGAAGCCAGTTTCACTTCCTCGCGGGTATCAAATACATCCAGGGGTTTGGCTGGTGCAGCCGGTTTCTCTTCTACCGGTTTTGCTGCAGGTTTGGTTGCAGCTGTACTGCTTTCTTCTTTTTTTGCAGCGGCTGCTGCTGCTTTACGGGCTGCTTCTTCTTTTTCTTTCTTCTCTTTTTCTATGGCAGCCAGGCGTTTTTTCTCAGCATCGATCTCTCTTCTGATGGCAGCATTGATCGCCGCCTTCAGTTTATTATCCTGCTTCCGCTTGTCCGACATCTCTTTGGTGAGTTCGCGCTCCTGACTCTTGATCTTACTCACCACCGCATTCTTTTCAGCCCTTTCTTCCGCCAGTACCTTAAACTGCTTGTTCTGCTCTTCCAATGCAGAACTCTTTTCCTTCTTACTCAGGTTAAGATTACTGATCTTCTGTTCCAGTTGCGATTGGGTATTCGCAATATTGATTGCCTGCTGCTCACGGTAAGCCCTATACGATTTCAGGTAAGCCATCCGCTTTAAGGCATCATTGAAGGTGCCGGCGCTGAAGATAAAATTTACGAAATCGTAATTGCTCCTGTTCTTATAAGCATATACCACACTTTTCTGATACTGGATCTTAAGTGTATCCAGTTCCGCGCGCAGCTTCACGATATCGCGCCAGCTTTGATTGATATCGCTTTGAATCAGGTTGATCTGATCATTGATTACTTTGATCTGGGATTCCCGGAGACGCAGTTTCTTCTGCACCAGGTTGAGTTCCGCCAGGCTTTTGCGTTTGTATTTATTGGTTTCAGCCAGCTGTTGTTTCAGTTCATCAATTTCCTTTTGAATCGAGGCCTGTTGTTTTTTCAGGTCAGAGCTACTGGGAGTTTGTGCAAAGGTGCCCAGACTGCTGGCCACCATTAACAGAAGTATCCAGATTTTTTTTATCATGCTGTTCAATTGGAAGATGGAATGCGTCAAATATAAAAACTACAACGTTTACTGAATGCTATAATTTTTCGGAATACTGAAAGGATAGCTTAAACTTTCGTTAAAGGCATACTGTTTGTATTCCATTTGTACATCAATCTTTGACTTTTCCGTGAAACTCATCTTGCGATACGTTGAAAACGCTACACCTCCCTGTCCGTTATAATTGCTGAAACTCAGATCTGCCGTACGATTCCGGCGTGCATTCTGATCATCCAATTTGATATGCTGAAGCAGATAATTTTCCACTCCAATGGTGATCAGATTTTTAAACAATTCACCCATGCTAAGCAGACTGATTGTTTCCGGCCCTTTTCGATACGATACAATATTGGAATCCAGGAAGAGCGGATTCCCAATAATCAGTTCCTGCACGGTATGAAAATCAAAAGGGATCTGTGCTACTTCTTCCAGGTACTTAACTGAACGCAACTGTACGATTTTATCCTGCTTATTGAGCAGCTTCACACTGTCGGGCGTAATCAAAATCCGGAAGGCCTCATAACTAAATACAGTTGCATTAACAGATAACCAGATAACACTGTCCTTTTGCATGCGCACAAAAACCGTGAGGTCCGGACCTTTTCCATCTTTGTCCCAGTACTCCACTTTCATCTTCGCACTAAAAGTTTTGTAGTCAATTGTATTCTCTGCCAGCTTCCCATATACTTCCCTGATATAGCGCAGCGAATCGGCATGCGCATCTGCAATAATGGTAGTAACAGCTGAATCTTTTTTGGCAATTACGGTATTGATCTTTTTGGTAGCCCGGCAACCAATGGATGCGATGCTTACAACAAATATTGCCAGGTATGCAAATTGTTTCATTCGTTATGCTTTTCCGGTATGCCCAAATCCTCCGGCATTCCGATCTGTTGAATTTAACGTTTCTACAGGAACCCAGTTCACCTGTTGAACCCGCTGCACCACCATTTGAGCTATGCGGTCTCCTGGTGCTATGACCTGTGTTTCATTGGAAAGATTAACCAGGATCACTTTAATCTCTCCCCGGTAATCTGCATCAATCGTGCCGGGCGTATTGAGGCAGGTTATTCCCTGCTTGATGGCCAACCCGCTGCGAGGCCTGATCTGGGCTTCAAATCCTTCCGGTAATTCCATATACAGGCCTGTTGGCACCAGGATTCTTTCAAGCGGCTGCAGACTCAGTTGTTCGGAAATGTTAGCCCTAATATCCATACCTGCCGATCCACTGGTAGCATAGGCCGGCAAGTCAAAGGAAGATTCATTTTTAATCTTGACCGCCAGTTTTGCTGGCTTGATTTCTTCCAGCAACACAGCTGCATAGGCTACCAATCCCTCCTCTCTTCCCACAAATCCCATGGTTTCGGTGGTGGTGGCTTTGATGGAAATATTTTCTGTAGAGATGTCCAGAATCTTTGCGATGGTTTCCTGCATGGCGCTGACATGGGGTTTGATCTTTGGCTTCTCCAGCGTGAGCGCCGCATCCACATTGATCACCTGGTAGCCTTTGGAACGGATCAGTTCCTTGCAATGTGCCAGTAGTTTCTTGCTGTCGATATCTTTATAAGCCGGATCCGTATTGGGAAAATGAACCCCAATATCACCAAGTGCCAAAGCGCCCAGCATACCATCACAAATAGCATGAAGCAATACATCCGCATCACTATGTCCCAGTGCTCCTTTTGTATGCGGGATGGTTACCCCGCCTATTACTAATTCCCGTCCTTCCACCAGCTGGTGGAAATCAATGCCGAAACCGATTTTATGACTACTACTCATTTGAAGATTATTACAGCTTATTCAATGCATGGAGGAGTAGTGAGACGTCAGACGTCAGACGTGAGAAGAAAAACGTGAGATGTCAGACGTGAGATGTGAGAAGTTGGACCCACTGCTCCCTTGCCTCACGTCTCCTTTGTTTCCATCTTCCTTTCCTCCCTCTTCCTTTCCTCCTTTCTTCCATTCCTCCATCCTCCATGCAAAAACGTCCCGCAAAGATGCAGGACGTTTCTTATAATCTTACTTAAAATTTAAGGGGCTTACTCTCCGCTTACCTGGTCGAGGTCAAATACCAGGCTGAAGCGCAGGGTATTGGAAAGCGGGTTCTGGTTTACACCAGATCCGGAAGGGACGATATAACTGAAGTTCAGTCCGAATACATTGTAACGAATACCTGCACCAAGAGTAAAGTATTTACGGTTACCCTTGGTTTTATCTTCATAGAAATAGCCGGCTCTCAGTGCAAACTGATCCTGGTACCAGTATTCAGCACCAGTAGAAACAGTGAACTCACGCATTTCTTCTCCAAATCCACCAGGAGCATCACCGAAGGAACTGAACCAACTGCTTACAACTGATTTGTTGCGGTAGTTTACGAGTCCGGCTGAATCCCCCACATTTGGAGGTGTTGGTACCAGCAGTTTGTTTACATCCATTCCTACTGTAATCTTGTTATCCTCATCAAATACTTTGGTATAAGCAACGCCTAAACCGAGGTTGGCAGGGATGAAATCCTTTTGAGTTGCATCTGATGTATAACCAATCTTACTTCCGAGGTTGGTCAGGGTTGCACCTGCACTGAAACCATTGCCAGCATCATTCTGGCCATTGTAATAGAAACTCAGGTCACCTGCAACGGCACTACCTGCTTTATAGGTATTTCCATCAATGGTTTGTCCGGCTGCCAGGTTGGAATGAATG
>JALOMU010000046.1 GCA_025455285.1 Flavihumibacter sp. | reverse complement strand
ATGGGCTGCTTTTCAATGGTGAAGCGGTCCCAGGCACGCACCTGTTCGGCAGATAATACAACCATACCGAAATGTACAAAAAAAAGAGATCGGCTTAATCGGTGCCACCGCCAACAGAAACCGTAGCTTCATTTTCCAAATCCTGGAATAGATTATTGCTTTGCTGATAATCGCCAAACATATCGCAGAGTTGTTTGGCCTTGTAGATATTCCGATTGTAGCGGTTACCCAGCATGATAATGGTAGCTTTTTCTTCGGGCAGCCGGATGAAAACTGTGTTATTACCATGCCACCAGCCATTGTGGTAGACGATTTTCTTACCGTTCTTTAACTCCGTGAGCCGCCATCCCAAACCATAGTTGCGGGTGCCCGACTTTTCATAACTGTAACCACTAAACGCAGCCTGCAGTGTTTCGGGTTTAAAGAGACTATCACTATACAAGGCCTGGTCCCATTTTAGCATATCACGAACAGTGCTGTAGATATTTTTATCACCATACACCAGGTCCATGAATTCCATACCATAACGGCGGTTATTAGCTTCAAAAGAAGGGAGAGAAGCATTGGCATCCTCCGGACGGAACACATAGGTATCATTCATCTGAAGTGGAAGGAAGAATTTTTCATCCATATATTCAGGGAATGATTGTCCGGATACTTTTTCAACAATCAATGCCAGGAGGGCATAATTGGTATTGCAGTAATTGAAGCGTTTACCTGCAGTAAACTGTATAGGAGGCTTCATCTTGTAAAGGGAAGCTAGCACGTCCAGGTTCGTAACCAGTTTTTTCTTATCCCATCCATACACATCCAGGTAATTGGTATAATTTGGTAAGCCGCTGCGATGGTTGAGCAGCATCTTCACCGTAATATTTTTGTAGGGAAACTTTTCGAAATATTTCGACAACTCATCATCCAGGGAAAGCTTGCCTTGTTCCCACAATTTTAACACGGCCATTCCGGTAAAGGTCTTGGAAACAGAGGCCAGGTGAAAGGCATCGTGTTCCTGCAGTTCGCTATCCTTGAGAACAGGATCCCTATACCCCAAATAGGCTTCCGCGATAATCTCCCCGTCCTTTGCGATCAGGTAGGAGCCGTTAAACCCTCTGGTACCAAAGGTTCTCTCCATAAAAGATTGAATAGCAGACTCATAGCGATCTACCACGGCTTTATCCGCATGTGTAAAGGAGGCTTTAATTACGGGGGCTGTTAAGTTGGAACCAGGGGTATTTCCCGCAGGCTCAGCATTTCGGCAACCTGCAAGGCTTGCCATCAGGACCAACAGCTGTACGAATCTGTGTTTCAAATGCTACTTATTTATTTTCAACAAAGGATATGGATAGTTCAAATATAACGAAAAACCTGTCGCAAATGGTATGCCGTAATTTTATGATATTTGCGCAGCAAGCAAGAACCAAACAATGGAACCTAAAACAAGTTATCCCAAAGACAAAATCAACATTCTTTTTTTAGAAAACATCAGCGACAAAGCCGTACAGCATTTTAAACAGATGGGATACACATCTGTTAGAAAAATAGCCGGGGCACTTTCCGAAGAGGACCTGATCCGGGAAATCAAAGATGTACATCTGCTAGGCATTCGTTCCAAAACACAAATCACCGAAAAAGTCATTGCCGCTGCATCCAAATTGCAGGCTATTGGTGCTTTTTGCATAGGGACCAACCAAATTGATTTGAAAGCTGCAACAAGGGCGGGTGTTGCCGTTTTCAACGCACCCTATTCGAATACCCGTTCCGTAGCTGAGTTGGTAATTGGATTATCCATCATGCTCATCCGGAGAATTCCGGACAAAAACAAAGCGGCGCACGATGGCATTTGGATGAAAGATGCCAAAGGAAGCTTTGAATTACGAGGAAAAACCCTCGGAATTATCGGTTATGGAAGTATTGGAACGCAGGTAAGTATTTTGGCGGAAGCACTTGGCATGAAAGTGATCTATTACGATGTGTTAACCAAATTACCCCTGGGCAATGCTGTTGCCGGAAAAAACCTGAAAGATGTAGTATCTCAGGCCGATGTAATCACCTTGCATGTTCCGGATACGCCAACCACCAAAAATATGATCAATAAGGCGACCCTCAAGCATTTTAAAAAAGGAAGTATCCTCCTTAATTATGCCCGGGGAGAAGTGGTAGACCTTGATGCCTTACGCAAGTGTCTGGTGGAAGGCCAACTCAATGGAGCCGCCATCGATGTGTTTCCCTGGGAACCGGAAAAAAACGGAGAACGTTTTCAAACTCCTTTGCAGGATCTGCCCAATGTAATTCTTACCCCGCACATCGGAGGATCAACTGAAGAAGCACAACAAAATATCGGGGAAGATGTAAGTATGAAACTCTACCAGTACCTCGAAATGGGAACGAGTTATGGCTCTCTGACTGTGCCCCCGCTGAGTTTGCCACCACAGGAAGGTACCCATAGAATTCTCCACATCCATCGCAACGTACCGGGAGTTTTATCAGCCATCAATACGGAATTATCCAAACATAAGATCAATATTCTGGCGCAGTACCTGAAAACAACTGAGGAAATTGGCTATGTAGTACTTGACGTAGACAAAAAGCTTTCCACACAGGCGCAGAAATTATTACGCGATGTGAAGGAAACCATCAAAGTGCGTCTCTTATACTAATAATTGCGAGGCTGCTGGCATGCTTACTGCATAATCAGATAGCCGGATGTTATTTATAAAACGAAACAGCTGGAATACTAACCAAACCGTATCCGGAGGTTTCGTTTTATTTAACACTTAAACTTTCAATAATATTTGAAAGTTTAATAACTTTGTAAAAAATAAACAAGATGAAACTAGTAATTGCAGGCGGGGGATTTGGCGGATTAAGACTGGCAAGGAAACTGAATAATAAAAAAGGAATAGAGGTATTACTGGTAGACCGGTTCAATTATCACCAGTTTCAGCCCTTGTTTTACCAGGTAGCAACAGCTGGTTTGGATGCGAGCAATATTTCCTTTCCCTTACGAAAAGTGTTTCAGAAAAGTAAAAATGTACGGTTACGCCTGGCCGATATACAGCGAGTGGATCCTGAAAATAAAAAACTAATCACGAGTACAGGGGAGATAACCTATGATAAACTGGTAATTGCAACCGGTGCGGGTACCAATTTCTTTGGTAATAAGGAGCTCGAAACCCATGCGTTTTCTATGAAATCAACGGTGGAGGCCTTACAGATCCGCCATAGGCTCATGGAAAATTTTGAGCGTGCGACCATTGAACAGGACCCTGTAGAAATAGAGCGACTGATGAATATTGTAATAGTCGGTGGCGGACCGACGGGTGTAGAATTATCCGGTGCCATTGCTGAAATGCGAAATTATGTGTTACCCAAAGACTATCCGGAACTGGATTTCAGCAAGATGAATATCTATCTGCTGGAAGGCTCCGGAAAAGTGCTGGGCACTATGAGTGATAAAAGTTCAGAACAGGCTCTTACATATTTAAAACGTATAGGCGTAACTGTTATCACCAATTATCTGGTGGCCAATTACGACGGTAAAACGCTAACAAACAAAGAAGGCAGCAAAATTGAAACAGCCACCGTATTATGGGCGGCTGGCATCAAGGGACATGTGCCGGAGGGAATTACGAAAGTGGAACCGGTTCGCGGAAACCGCTTACCGGTAAACGAATTGAATTTGCTGGAACCGTACAATGATATTTATGCCATCGGGGATGTGGCAGCTATGGTTACGCCGGAGTATGCAAACGGCCATCCGCAGGTAGCACCGGTTGCGATTCAAATGGCAGATAACCTGGCCAGTAACTTGCTGGCCCAACTTTCAGGAGCTGGCCAAAAATCATTCCAATATCGGGATAAAGGAGCGATGGCAACTGTTGGTCGCAACCTGGCCGTTGTGGATGTTCCCAAACCTAAATTGCATTTTGGAGGATTCATTGCCTGGCTGGTCTGGATGGCTTTACACCTGATGCTTATTTTGGGAGTGAAGAACCGGCTATTTGTATTCCTCAACTGGTTGTACAATTATGTTACCTACGATCAATCCTTACGCCTGATTTTCCGCGAATTTCACCGGGAGGGTGGTAACGAAACAATTCCATCCGCAAGTTGAAACAAATCCCGTCAACTCCGAAATCGATGTGGTCTGACAAAAGCAAAGAGTCTGCGGATTACTTGAATCTATTTAACATAATATAAATTATAAGACATACTAAAACAAAAAAAGCCGCTTAATATGAAGCGGCTTTTTCATTGATTATCAAACTCTTAGTGAACTTTGTCCACGTTGTTGAATTTCTCTTCGTATATCTTCAATTTCTCCTGGTTCTGCTTGTTATCGTAGATCGTGATAAGCAGATCATATGCGTCTTTCAGGTAGGATTTCTGTTCCATTTTCAACTTACCTTCTTTTCCGAGTAGTTCGTCCACTTTCTCAAAATAAGGAATGGCTGCATCAAATTTCTGGGCAATCAAACCACGCAGTTCTTCTTTGCGCTTCAGTTCTTCTGGTTTCAAACGGCCACCCTGAGGCGGACGGATAGCCTTATTGATGGTATTATAATCTACACCTTCATTGTACTGAATTTGTCCGAGTACCAGGTAAGCCGCTACATAATCAGGCTTTTCGGCTACCACTTTTTTCAGTTCTTCATCGGCCTTCGCAATCAGCTCCTTGGAATTTGCCGGACGCTGCGCTACATCTGGTTTGTATCCTTCTGAATACAGTTCTACTGCATAATTATACCGGATGGATGTATTGGTTGGATCTCCAGCCAATACCGCTTCGTATTTTTTGAAAAGTTCGGCTTTGTCGCCACCGTCACGAGCAATATCCAGCTCGTACGCAGGCCAGAATTTATCTTCCGGATATACTTCTTTACCAAGCGTCAGATATTTTTTAGCAGCTTCTGTATCTTTTTTCTGGTTATAATTATAGTCCACCAGCCACTTATAAATTTCCACCATGCCTTCACCATTCACTTTTGCATCCGCCAGTTTGGAATAATAAATAGCGGCATCATCGCGCTTGTTGGATTTCTCTGCACTGATACCTGCATATAAAACAACGGTTGTATCAAGTGCGAGGTTAGACCATTTTTTGCTTACCATGTAATCACTTACTTCCAGGCAATTCTTGAAGTTTCCAAAAGCCTCTTCAAACTTGTTTCCATTGTAAGCATCTGCGCCGGCTTTGAAATAACCCTGATATACATCCATAATGGGTTTGTAATTGTCCAGTTGAAGGAATACCAACTGGCCTTTATCATCCATATCAACATATTTTTTCAGGGTTTCATACGCCACAGAACGGGCATCGGGAACGCTTGCAGCCAATGCGGGATCCTGTGAAATCTCTGCATAAATTTTAGCTTTGGT
This sequence comes from Flavihumibacter sp., assembly GCA_025455285.1. Lineage (GTDB taxonomy): Bacteria > Bacteroidota > Bacteroidia > Chitinophagales > Chitinophagaceae > Flavihumibacter. The sequence continues at coordinate 2,837 of JALOMU010000046.1, read as the reverse complement.
ATACCAGGCTTCGAGGTTCTTGGCATTTTTTTCATTCGCCAGGAAAGCTTCGATCTGATCTTTAGCCTCAGTATATTTTTTGGCTTTCACATTGTTTTTGATCTTATCCAGATTCTGGGCAGATAAACCCAGAACCGTGGTGGCCAGCATCGCTGTTAGTAAGAGCTTTTTCATCAGTCCTATTTTAGTTAGAGGTTTAGTTTACTAATATTTATTCAGATGGATTTTCAACAGGTTCGGTTGTCTCACCGCCCGCCGGAGTTTCAGGTGTTTCCGGATTTTCAATGGATTCTGGATTTTCTTCTTCCATTTCATCCAGCTTAGTGATTGCCGCAATGGAATCGCTGACCTGTAAGTTAATCAATTTAACACCTTGAGTTGCCCGACCCGCCTCACGGATATCCGCAATGGATGTACGGATGGTCATACCACTTTTGCAGGTGATCATCAGGTCTTCTTTCTCTGTTACATCCAGAATTCCTACCAGTGGCCCGGTTTTGTCGGTTACGCTGATGGTTTTCACCCCTTTTCCACCGCGGTTAGTAATCCGGTACTCATCGATCTGGGTACGTTTTCCAAAACCATTTTCACTTACTACCAACACCGTTTTCTCCGTGTCCTCTTTCTTGACACATATCATGCCAATTACTTCATCATTTGCGTCATCCACTTCGATGCCGGCCACACCAATGGCGCCTCTTCCTGTTGGACGAACTTTATCTTCCGGGAAACGGATCGCGCGACCAGATTTCACCGCCATCATGATTTCGCTGCTGCCATCTGTCATCCGGGCATCCAGTAACTGATCACCCTCCATAATGGTAATCGCATTTACACCAGTCTGGCGAGGGCGACTGAAATCTTCCAGCAAAGTCTTTTTAATAACACCTTGTTTAGTACAAAGTACGATATAATGAGACTGAACAAAATCCTTATCCTCCAGATTGGCAACATCTATAATTGCTCTTACCTTATCATCTGTTGGCAATTGCATCAGGTTCTGAATTGCCCTTCCCTTGCTACTCTTTTCTCCTTCCGGAATCTCATATACTTTCAACCAGTAACAGCGTCCTTTTTCCGTAAAGAAAAGCATGGTGTGGTGAGTGGAAGCCACAAAAATATGTTCAATAAAATCCTCTTCCCTGGTTCTACTCGCCTTGGCACCCCGACCACCGCGGCGTTGCTGGCGATATTCGGTTGCGGATGTCCGTTTGATATAACCAAGATGAGAAATCGTAATCACCACATCCTCTTCAGCAATGAAATCAAGCACGTTCATTTCATTGGCGAGATAGGTAATCTCTGACTTTCGCGGAGTGGCAAATTTATCTTTTACCTCAATCAGTTCTTTTTTTATTACATCATAGCGAAGGCCTTCATTGCCCAATAATTCCTGCAAATGCGCAATCAGTTTCATCAGCGAATCGTATTCCTCCCGAATCTTTTCACGCTCCATGCCGGTGAGTCGCTGCAATCTCAATTCCAGGATCGCTTTTGCCTGAATTTCATCCAGTCCCCATCCTGCATTTACGAGTGCTTCTTTTGCACTATCCGGTGTTGCCGAACTACGAATCAACGCAATTACTTCGTCCAGGTGATCCAATGCAATCAGGAAACCTTGTAAGATATGGGCTCTTTTCTGAGCCTCGCGCAGTTCATACTGAGTACGGCGAACCACCACTTCATGGCGGAACTCCACAAATTCCTGAATGAGCTCCCTTAAATTCAGGGTCCTGGGGCGACCTTTAACCAGCGCTACATTATTAATACCATAGGATGTCTGCAGTTCTGTGAACTTATAAAGCTGGTTCATCACCACATTCGCAACCGCATCCCGCTTGAGATCAATCACTATACGGGTACCTTCCTTTTCATTCGATTCGTTGTTAACATGGGCAATTCCCTCGATGGTCTTGGAAATCACCAACTGACCAATTTTATCACAAAGCGAATCCCGGTTTACCTGGTACGGAACTTCTGTTATAACAATTTGCTCCCGACCACTTGCCTTGGTATCAATCTGCATTTTACCACGCAGAACAACCCGGCCACGGCCTGTAAGGAAGCCTTGCTTCACCCCATCAATTCCCCAGATAGTTCCACCGGTTGGAAAATCCGGGGCTTTTACATACTTCATCAAGTCCTCAGCCGTTATCTCCCGGTTTTCAATAAACGCAATACAGCCATCCACTACTTCTCCCAAGTTGTGAGGCAGCATGTTGGTGGCCATCCCTACAGCGATACCCGTAGAACCATTTACCAGCAATTGAGGAATTCGGGTAGGCAGTACCGTTGGTTCTTCAAGGGAGTCGTCAAAGTTGAGCTGGAAATCCACCGTTTCTTTTTCGATATCTTCCAGCATCGCTTCCGCAATTTTCTCCAGCCTTACTTCCGTATAACGCATGGCTGCCGGACCATCACCATCCTGGCTGCCGAAATTACCCTGCCCATCGATCAACGTATGTCGCATACTCCATTCCTGGGCCATTCGAACCATGGTATCGTATACTGAGGCATCACCGTGCGGGTGATACTTACCCAACACTTCACCTACAATCCTTGCTGATTTTTTATAGGGTTTATTGGAATTGATACCCAGGTCGTTCATGGCATAAAGCACCCTGCGGTGAACGGGTTTCAACCCATCCCGTACATCTGGTAAAGCCCGACCAACAATCACCGACATCGAATAATCGATGTAAGCGGTTTTCATCTGCTCCTCAATATTGATCTGAATTATCCGGTTGGTGTCGTTGGTTTCCTGTGGCGTCAGATTTTCTTCCATGCTGTAAAAAAATTAACCTTTTGAAAGGGTTCTTTGTTGTTTTATAAAATGC